>JACQQR010000201.1 GCA_016206875.1 Candidatus Omnitrophota bacterium | reverse complement strand
CTGTTGATCAACCGGAAAGTTCCCCTGGCGAATCCCGCTATTTTGGATATGGCGCCCACTTTGTTGGCCGTCTTTGATATAGAAAAAGATCCGGAAATGGACGGAAAGGCTCTTTTCGGAGCCAAAGACCTAGCCGAGGCCAAGCTTCCCTTGAGCGAGCAAATGGCGGCGCGCTCATGATTATCGCAAGGGCGCCCATCCGGGTTTGCTTAGGCGGCGGCGGCACGGATGTTAAAGAATATTACAGCGAGCACGGCGGTTTTCTTCTGAGCGCGGCGCTCAATCAATATATTTACATCGTAATTCACAAGCATTTTGAAAAAAATATACGCCTTTGTTATTCCAAAAAAGAAATTGTGTTGAGTTCGGAGGAAGTCAAGCATCCGGTGGTTGGGGCAGCCATGAAATATTTTGATATTCAAGGCGGCGGAATCGAAATCATCTCTTTTGCCGATATTCCATCCGATACGGGGCTGGGCACTTCTTCGAGTTTCACGGTGGGCTTGATTTTGGTGTTGGCCGCGTACAAAGGCATTCAACTGACGCGCTATGAGCTGGCAGAAACCGCCGTTAAAATCGAGCGCGAAATTTTGCAGGAGGCCGGCGGCAAGCAGGATCAATATATCGCGGCTTTCGGAGGCATCACACGTTTTATCATCGCCAAAGACGGGCGTGTCCATCCCACTCCTTTGGACATTTCCAACCAGAATGTGCGCAGATTAGAAGAGAATACGCTGATTTTTTACACGGGCATTCGCCGTAATTCGCCGAACGTACAAAATAAATTAATCGAAGGAATTTGCGCTAAAGGAGACACGCTTTCCAGCCTTCATTTCATCAAGGAATTGGGCCTGAAGACCGAACAGCTTTTGACCGGCGGCGATTTGGACGAGTACGGCGGCGTGTTGAACGAGCACTGGCAGGCCAAGAAAAGGCTTTCCGATCAAATCTCAACCGGCCGCGTCAATCAGATTTATGAGAAGGCCTTGGAACTGGGCGCCACCGGCGGAAAGTTGATTGGCGCCGGCGGCGGCGGCTATATTTTGTTCTATTGTCCCACGGAAGTTTCACGGGCGGGGGTGCGCGCGCTCATGCAAAAAGAGGAGATGCCGGAACTGTACTACCGGTTTGAGTTTGAGGGAGCCAAGATTTTAATTGATGACACAGAAGATAAAAAATACGAACAGGAACATTTGGGACCGTCCCCGCAGGGGGCTCGCCCTTTTAAGGAGAACATGCATGAGCACAACGTTCAGTCAAGATAAGAAAACCACCGGCGAATATATTCAATGGTACATGGAGGCCATGAAGCAGTCGGCCGATCAAATTTCATTTGATACAATAGAAAAAATTACGGATGCGCTCTTTGAAGTTTGGAAAAAAGGCGGCACGGTGTATTTAATGGGAAACGGCGGCTCCTCTTCCAACGCTTCCCATATTGTCAATGACATGGGAAAATGTACGGTGGTGCCCGGCAAAAAGCGTTTGAAAGTGCTCGGGTTCACGGATAATCCCTCGTTGATTACCGCGCTCGTCAACGACAACGGTTTTGATAATCTGTATTCGGAACAGCTCCTCAATTTCGTCAAGCCCGGCGATGCGTTGATTGGATTTAGTGTGCACGGCGGTTCGGGGCGTGACAAGGCCGGATTGTGGTCTCAGAATTTGTTAAAGGCGTTCCAGGTGGCGAAGGAGCATGGATGTATCACCATAGGCTTCAGCGGTTTTGACGGCGGGGCGATGAAAGATGTTTGCGATATTTGCTCCATTGTTCCTTTTCCCAACACACAGATTGTAGAATCGTGGCATTTAGCGCTGGCTCAGCTCGTGTGCAATTGTTTGCTGGAGAAAATAAAGAATAGCTGAGGATTTTTTCCCCTCTCCCTCAAAAGAGGGAGAGGGATTAAGGGTGAGGGTGAAGTAGCGACGTCAACCCTCACCCTAGCCCTCTCCCTTCAAAGGGAGAGGGGAAACTAACTGGGAGAACCATCATGGACTTGTTTATCGACACGGCAAATTTGGACGAGATCAAAGAAATTGCCGGCTGGGGTGTGATTCGCGGCGTCACCACCAACCCTAAAATTTTTTCAAGTGAAGAGGGCGTGGATTTGAAAACACGGGTCATGGAAATTTTGAAGGTGCTACCGGGTCCCTTGAGCGTGGAAGTGACCACCAACGATTTCGAAGAGATGGTTTCGGAGGCCATGCTGTATGCCTCATGGAGCTCTCACATTGTGGTGAAGGTGCCGATGAATGCCGGTGGCCTTCGGGCGGCCAAGGTGCTGGGTGAGAAAAATATCAAAACCAACGTAACCGCAATTATGTCCGTCAACCAGGCTTTGCTGGCGGCTTGCGTGGGGGCCACCTATGCCAGTATTTTCCTGGCCCGTATCGGAGATATCGGAAGTGATTACTCGGAAGTGATTCGTCAAACCCGTTCGCTCTATGACCGCGCCGGCTACAAAACCAAAATCATCGTGGGCAGCATACGTCATCTCCAGCATATTAACCAGGCGGCGGAGGCGGGTACGCATATTACCACTGTGCCGTACAAATTTTTCCGGGAAATGGCGCATCACCCTCAAACCGATAAAACCATCAACGAATTTTTAGAGGCCTGGAACAAAATCAAGCAGCCGGTGTAGTTGTCATTCCCGCGAAAGCGGGAATCCAGGGACTTTTTCATTACGCCAAAGGCAAAGTCGCTGGATTCCCGCTTTCGCGGGAATGACAAGTAATCGCCGGGACGACAAAGAGTAGGAAACAGGATACTAATATGCAGGCCGTAATTTTGGCGGGCGGGTTGGGTACGCGGTTGGGCGAGAAAACGCGTGACCGGCAAAAATGCATGATTCAAGTGGCCGGGCTTCCGTTTTTAGAGCATTTGCTCAAACGATGGATTGCCTGCGACGTGCGAAATTTTGTATTGGCAGTCGGTTTTTACGGGGAGCAAGTTCAAGATTATTTTGGCGATGGCTCCCGGTGGAAGTGCCGGATTCAATATTCAGTGGAACATCCTCCGAAAGGAACCGGAGGCGCGTTAAAAGAGGCCCTGCCTTTATTAGAAAATGAATTCGTTCTTTCTAATGGCGATACGATTTTAGATGTTTCCTGCCAACAAATTTTAAATACGTTTGCCCGGCATCCCGAGTGGGCGGGTTTAATGACTATAATTTCAGGGTCGAATTCCGCGTACAGCGCGAACACGGCGATTCAGGGGAATCGGGTTTTGTCCTACAATTATGAGAACCCGGCAGGGAAAAACGGCCTGGACGCGGGAATTAAAATATTTCGAAAATCAGTATCCAAATATTTTCCGAACCGCGAAATATTTTCTCTGGAAAAGGATGTAATGCCGCATTTCGTGGAGAACGAAATAGTGGGTGTTTTTCCGGTGCGCGATTATCCTCTGGACATCGGACATCCGGAGAAGCTGGAAGAGGCCCGGCGTATTTTAGAGATGGGTTTTAATTGAAGAAAAAAAGTTTGGGTGACGGCAAAGCAGTTTTTTTGGACCGTGACGGCGTTATTAATGAAATCCTGTTCTTTGAAGACGCCGGAGTGCTGGAAACGCCTTTTCATCCGCGTCATTTCCGTTTGCTTCCGAAAGCAGCTCGGGCGATCCGGAAATTAAATAAAGCCGGCTTTCCGGTATTTGTAGTTTCTAATCAACCGGGCGTAGGCATGGGGCATTTTAGTCTACGAACGCTTGCTGCAATCGACGCCAAAATGAAAGCGATGCTGGCCCGCAAAGGCGCCAGGCTGGACGGCATTTTCTATTGCTTCCATCACCCCCAAAAAGGCAAAGGGAAGTACAAGAAAATTTGTTTGTGCCGAAAACCTAAGTCCGGACTTTTAGACCAGGCCGCGAAAGCGCATCGGGTAGATTTAAAAAAATCGTATTTGGTAGGCGACAGCATTTTTGATATTCAGGCCGGCCTGGGCCGGGGGCTTACCACCATTCTTTTGGGGCGTCATAAATGTGATGTATGCGCTCTCTTGGCCCGCAAGGGCATCAAACCGCATGAGGTAGCAGGGGATTTGTACGAAGCGGTAGATTTGATTTTGGCTCATTTGTCACCCCCGCGAAGGCGGGGGTCCAGTGACTTTGCTGTTAGCATAATAAAAAAGTCACTAGATTCCCGCTTTCGCGGGAATGACAAGCAAACGGAGTAATCGATGCTTTCCGTAGTTATTCCTTTTTATAATGAAGAAGCCAATGTGGAGCGGGTCATTAGCGGCATTGAGCAGGCGTTTAAGCGCCGCGCGCTTGAGATCTATGAAATTATGGCCGTGGACAACGGATCGCGCGATAAAACCGGAGAAATTTTGACCCGGCTTCGGGCGCAAAATTCCCGTGTGCACGTCGTTTGTGTTCCGGTAAACCAGGGAATGGGTTGGGGCATTCAGCAAGGGCTTAAGCTCGCCGCGGGGCAAGTGCTTTGCATCCAGTGCGGCGACGGCCAAACCGAGCCCGATGAAATTGTGAATTGCTACGAAATGCTTCAAAGCGGCGGCTTTGATTTGTGTAAAGTGGATCGTATCGTTCGAGGGGACGGGCCGCTGCGGGCCTTCATTTCCTGGGTGTTTAATCGCTTGAGTGATTTGATGTTTGGCACTAAAACCCATGATGTCAACGGCCTCCCGAAGCTATTTACCCGTTCCCTGTACGAGGCGCTTTATTTGGAATCGAAAGGCTGGTTTTTGGATGCGGAGGTCATGATCAAGGCTGTGCGTAAGGGATGTAAAATTGGGGAAGTGAAAACAAAATTTTATAAGCGCGAGGGCGGCTCTTCCAACGTAAATTGGAAAACCATTGTTGAATTTATTTGGAACATGATCCGGGTGCGAATCGTCGGGTTTGCGGTTGTCATCCCGGCGCCAGCCTCGGCTGGTCCGCCGGGGCGGAAAAGCCGGGATCCAGGGTAAATGCAATCTTACGAGTAGTGACCCTGGATCCCGGGTCTCCGCCAGAGGCGGATCCGCCTTCGGCGGAAAGCCTACCGGGATGACAGATGCAGGAGATAATCAAAGGTGTAATTATGAAAAAACCCTTCAATAATCATTTGCCGCAATCAAATTTAAAAGTCGTCATTCTCTGCGGCGGGGCGGGCACCCGGCTGCGCGAAGAAACTGATTTCCGGCCCAAACCGCTCGTGGAAGTGGGCGGACGCCCGATTCTTTGGCATGTGATGAAGATTTTCTCCCATTACGGATTGAATGATTTTGTGCTCTGCCTGGGGCATAAAGGGCACATGATCAAAGAATATTTTCTTCATTACATGATTCGTAATAATGATTTCACTATCCAGCTAGACGCCCCCGGAAAGATTCAGTTTCACGGCTCGCATGATGAAAGCCATTGGAAAATCACGCTGGTGGACACGGGGTTACACACGATGACCGGCGGGCGCGTCTTGGCGGCACGCCCTTATATCGATACCAATCCGTTTCTTCTCACCTACGGAGACGGGGTGGGCAATGTGAATATTCACGCGCTTCTGGATTTTCATCGCAAGCAAAAAACCATCGCTACGTTAACGGGCGTACGACCTCAATCTCAGTTTGGCATCATTGAAGTGGCCGCGGAAGGGAAGGCCGTAGGTTTTAAAGAAAAGCCGCGGCTAGATTCCTGGGTTAACGGCGGTTTTTTTGTGCTTCAGGAGGAAATTTTCAATTATTTGAAGCAGGATTCCATTTTAGAGCAAGAGCCGCTCAAGCGTTTGGCCGCAGCCGAGCAGCTTTCGATTTATCCCCACAACGATTTTTGGCAATGTATGGACACATTCAAAGATGTGGAATGTTTGAATCAGCTATGGAATGAAAAAAAAGCGGAATGGAAGCTTTGGGAATAATTATGTCCAAGAATTCTTTGGCTCATTGGAAAAACCGGGCAGTTTTAGTTACCGGAGCTACCGGGCTTTTGGGTTCCAATCTCACCGGTGCCCTGGTGGCAGGCGGCGCGCGCGTCGTTGCCCTAGTCCGTGATGAAGTGCTGGATTCTGCCCTCAAATGCAGCGGAGATTGGGAAAAAATCATCCGTGTGCATGGCGATTTATCTGAGCAAGCCCAGCTAGAAAGAATTCTTGCCGACTATAGTATTGATTTTTGCTTTCACTTGGCCGCGCAAACCATTGTGGGCGTGGCCAATGATTCCCCCGTGGCAACTTTTGAATCTAATATTCGGGGCACATGGAATTTATTGGAAGCCGCGCGCCGATACGGAAAATTAAAAGCCATTGTGGTGGCCTCCAGCGATAAAGCGTACGGGATGCACCCCGCACCGTATGATGAAACCACGGCCCTGGCCGGCCGCTTTCCTTATGATGTTTCAAAATCTTGCGCGGATTTAATCGCCCAGTCCTACGGCCTGTCGTACGGCCTGCCGGTGGGCATCACCCGGTGTGGAAATTTGTATGGCGGCGGGGATTTTAATTTTTCCCGCATTATTCCGGGTTCGATTCAAATGATTGTAGATGGGAAGGATCCCGTGATTCGCAGCGATGGATCGCATCTTCGTGATTACCTCTACGTTTCCGATGCTGTTTCGGGTTACCTCGGGCTTGCCGATGCGCTTGCCGAAGGGAAGTTTTACGGAGAGGCATTTAACTTTGGGACCAGCCGGCCCGTGAGCGTACTGGATTTGGTCAGGTTGCTCTTGGAAGTATCAGGCCGTAAAAATCTCAAACCCGATATTCAGGGGACATCCAAGGCAGCACGGGAAATTGATGCCCAATGGCTGGACTCAAAAAAGGCCTCAGAAAAACTTTCCTGGCGGCCTTCGGTTTCTTTGGAGGAAGGATTACAACTGACTTTTAACTGGTATGAGCAATATTTGAAATGGGATGCCCCTCTCCCTGCCCGCCTCGGCGGGTCCGCCATTGGCGGAAAAGGGGAAGGGCCTTGCCTACCGGCAGGCAGGGTGAGGGTTGCCCGGCAGTGACCCACTCTCACCCTGCCTGCCGGCAGGCAGGCCTTAATCTCTCTCCCTCTACGAG
>JACQQR010000188.1 GCA_016206875.1 Candidatus Omnitrophota bacterium | reverse complement strand
AGATTCCGGCCTTCGCCGGAATGACACCCACCCTGAACGCTTACAAGTTCTGCATACTCCCGCAAATCCAAATTGGGCGCGCCGGTTAGAAATTGAAGGGTTTGGCGGCCTAAGGAACTTGCCACAGCGCCATTTCCGTTTTTCACCACTAAAATCTGAATACCTTCGGGGATGGCATCCATAGAAAAATCCAGCGCGATAAAGGGTTGAAACAAATTGACGGCACGCACAAATTGCGTATGCGGATCATAACTTGTTACAACAAATTTTTTGTTGCCCGATTTCAGTAAAATATCATTGCGCAACACCGGAGTTTGGGGAGTAAGCGCGGCCCATTGATAGTGGACAGCATCTTCAAACAGTTGCCGCACTTGCTCAAGTAGCGCTCTTTCGCTTTCACAAAATGTCTCGTAAGCTTGTGGATTTGTTTCTATAGGCGTCTCTTCTCCTGGTATTTCATAAAAATGTGCGGGCAACGGTTTTTTCTCTTCTTTGTGCCGGCGGATGAGATTGTGATGCCGGCTCACCTGCCGCACAAGACGCGCCAGGCGTTTTCGAAAATTAAATTCTTTATCTTGCTCATTGACCCGGCGGAAGAAAATTTCTTTCCCGCGCATAATACCTTGATTCAGCGTCGTGATCGGCCGCACCTGGAGTATGAAGAGATTTCCGTACGGGTCAAACGCCCATTCCATATCTACCGGGTGGCCGTAATATTCTTCCATCGCTCCAACGGCAATGCCGATTAATCGGATCTCCTCCTGATTCAAACTTAAAACATTGCGCTCGGCCTCAGGGACCGGCACTTCTTCAATGGCATCCTCAGAACTTTCGTCTAATTCAGCCGTTTTCAACACAAATTGCGTTTCTTTTCTGCCGATAATTTCTTTTTCCACATCCAAATTCGCTTTATTGAGAAAAATCCGGTCCGGATCCACACGCCCGCTCACAGCCCCGATCCCAAGCCCGCGCACACTATTGATGCGAATCGTATCGAAATCACCGCCCACAGCGCTAAAGGCCACGCCCGCTTTCACGGCTGCCACCATGGGCTGCACCAGCACCGCCTGCGCGCGCGAATCCCACACCGCTTGAATCGCGCGCATGCCCGCGCGCGCGCCCATTATATTTTGTACCGTGCTAAAACGGCCGGCTCCGGCCTCACGCTCGCTATCCTCATCGAGCCCGGAACTCCGGTACGCTATTCCCGGAAACGCCCTAAGCTCACAGGCCAAGGCTTCAGATAGATTTTCGGAAGATGTTTCGTTTGCAATATCATGCAGGTTTTCTTTTAACACCTCTACGTTTTTATCAAAATCTTTTTGCGTCAGTCCGCCTGGGTCCTCAGCATCGCTCTTCATTGCCCGGTGATACCGCTCCATTTTCCGCAAGATTTTTGCCTTGACAGCCCCGTCTGTATTGACATCGGTTTCCGCCAATACTTTGATTCTATCCATCATCGCTAGCGTCAGTTGCCGTATGGCATGAAACAAAACAGGCGGATCTAATTGTTTTTGAAAAGCTTGTACGGTAACCACAAATCCATTCGGCGCTTTGATTTTGGGATGGCCCAATTTTAAAACTACGTTTGCATATTCAGCGGCGTTCGAAGCTTTTCCTCCGGCCAATGGCCGGGAAAAATAATCCAGGCTGGAAACAGACATCAGCACTTTTTCCGGATCCGCACTTTCGGTTTTAACTTGTGCCAGGCGCGCGCTCTTACGGGCCCGGTACGCCTCAAACGTTTGGGGGAATTTCGTGAAATATTCGCCGTCAATTCCCCTAAAATCTTCTTCCGTATCCTCCAAGTGATCCGTACCCCGGGATAAAAACCGCGCCTTGAGCACCCATTGCCTGAATTTCAAAAGACCGATTCCCAAAGGATACCCCTCGCAACGGGCCGGCTCGCTTGTTTCTAACTGCGCTAGCTGTGCCTTGAGCTTCTCCGTCTCCGCTTCTTTCAACACACCCGCTTCCACAAGCAAACTCTGAAAGGACACAGAGAAATCAATGCGGGCTATATTGATGTCGCGTGTTCTCAAAAATTCGCTCAGCCACTCGTAGCGGCGGATTTGGCGCCCGGCCTCCTGAATGAGATATAAAACCTGCCTTAAATCCGTCATCTGCGTAATTTTTAGCAGCGCCTCATCTAAAAATTTTCGCGTTTCGCTTGCCAAATCACCGGCCGCGGTGCGCAAGAATTCCTGAGCCGTCTTCGATAACGAAGTGTGCCGCAGCGCCCTGCGGATAATTCTTGCTTTTTGATCTTCTGATAATTCCAGCGAAAATAAATTTTCTTGAAGAAGAAATTTAAGGTGCGCGGGCGCTTGAATTGAATCGAATAACCGAATTACAGGGTCGATAGATTTTGAATCTTTTTTCAATGCTTCAACCCAATCTAAAATCTGCCGGGCTGTTTCATCCTCTTTCGAAGCAATCCAGTATAAAACGCCGCGATACGCATCCAGAGTCACAATATCGCCGTCTTGGGCCTCGAATATTTCTTCTTCGCTGAAACGATCCTCGCAATATTGAATCATCACGCCTTGCAAGTCCATGGTCTGAACATCTTTTCCCCGTTCGATTTTGTGTACGGGAAACACAAATTTGTCCCCTTGGATTTCGGCAGAATTCGTAATCAAACCGGGCTTGCCTAATTCACCTATGGCAGTGGCTGAGTGTGTGCCTTCTCCGCCTTGCGGATTCACCACGCCGGAGCAAGCCTCCAGAAAGGGCTTGTGTCTTTCTGAAGTTTCATCGGCAACCAAAATTCCGCCCGCGAAATCCTCGGGCGTTTGACCATTTTCCGGCTTCAGCATCACGATTTTGCCCGAAGCAAAGCCGGGGGCTATTTTCACGCCGGAAAGTTTGATAGGGCTCACTTCTTCACGCCGCTCAACCGGCGCTTTGAGCTTTTCGAAAATTGCCGCCGGAGAAATCCATCGTTCCTGACCCGCTCCAATTTTGTATCCGTTCAAACGAAAGATTTGCCGGAGCTCTTCTACATTATGGATTTGACGCGAAGGCAGCACGCGATGCCGCAGGCGATCCAAATAAGGAATGTCTTCCACCACCTCGGTGCCAAAGAGACCGAAGCCAAGCTCAATGCGGCCTGAGGCTTCATCGGTAAGCACAATCAAACTGAAATCATCGTGATTGAAGGCGAAGACTAACTGTTCGATTTGATAGGCGCCTATTTTCCCAAGAGACCTTCGTTCGGAAACCAAATTTTGAAGCTGATTGGCAGCGGAGCCGATTCGCTGAATCTCGCCCCAATCTTCCCCTTTTTTGTCATTAACCGGCGCCAGCCTCGGCTGGTCCGCCGGGGCGGAGAGGCCGGAATCCAGGGTAGCCACCACAGAGTCTGCATGTACCCTGGTTCCCGGATCGCGCACGTCTGCCATAATACCGGCAGATGTGTCTTGTCCGGGATGACAATGCTCACTGAGATACCGAATAAAATAAACAGCGGGAGATTGCACTTTGTTAGCATATTCGGGATTCACGCTGACTTCGCCGGATTTATCCACCAGCAATTTACCCGAGCGAATGGCTCTGTCTTCTTCGGCCATGCGCTTATCGAAAAATACCTGCCCGATGCCGTCCGGAGGCACGGCCCCCAGTATATTGCTGAAACGGGTTTCTTGCTCTATCGCCCCGCGCACATCTGCTTCCATAAAACCCATCCAGTGAGTAAAATCATCTTCATAAGCCCCTTCGCCATTCCAGAAGAACCCTTCCCGGAGTTTGGAGAGTAAAAACCGGCTGGCGATATCCATTGCTTCTCTTTCGGATTCTCCTCTTCGAGTTTCTTTCTTCAATGCATCTAATTCTTTTCTATCAAGAATCCCGTGATAGAACCGGTCTCCGTAAGTACTATGAACGCTCAGCTTCCCACGTAAGGTACCCATGCGCGCATAATGATTGGCCCAAGCTTCAATGACCTGATCCATTTTTTGTGCATCATCTTCATAATGAAGCGAAATCACGTGCAGCCATAAATCCAAATCGCGGACATTCGCCACAATCCCAAGGGCAGCGCGCATGGCTTCCTTAATTTCGCGGAAGGAGGAAGCGCCGTGATCTTTATCTAAAATGGCTTTCACCGTGTACTCGCCCGATTCAACGCGAAATCCCAGCAATTTTAAGGCCTTGGCAATGATCTTTGCCCGGTGCTTACTTCCGGCATAAGTGGCGCCGGAATCGGTGTATTCAATTTCGCCTCGCCCGCCGCGGCCGTGCGGAGCAATATTGAATTTGATTCTTGCGCTGTGGGCGCCCAACGGAAACCACATCCTGGCCTTGTGCTCTGAGGCAAAAATATTTGCCGAACTCAGGTCATCCCGACGAAAGGTGTTGGTGTTTTCCGCCGGGCCAAACGCTTCGGCCAGCATGCGCGCGGCCATCGGAACAGATGCCAAGCTTCTGTCCGCAGGCTGGCGCAGATCCAAATATTTGGGCTGCTGCTTGGCCCCTCTGACTTCTTCTCCGGCGTAAGAGACAATGTGCATTTTGGCTTTGTTGCTTTCATCCTCATCTTCTCCAAAAACTACTTTGGATTTTTCAATGCCTCGCTGATGAATGACATTAATGAGCTCGCCAAAGCTGGTTGTGAGAAATTCCGGTCTGTCCCAAGATAATTGCCATTGTTCTGCGCCCTGTTCAATCAATTGACGCGGCACATCCGGATTAAATCGGTTCATTTTCTGCGTGAAACCCGCCTTCAATAGCCGCTCATCCGGCACAGAGGAAAGATCCGAAACACCAAATGACTCAGCCAATTGTTTATCCATCCATTGTAATGTTCTCAGGGCAAAAACAGCCTCGTACCCGCCAAATCTCCAATCATCGGACGGATTTTCATGCGGGCGTTTTGAATAAGACATCAACTGAGGTTCTTCCGGGCCTTCGCGGTACATGTGTAGATAAAGCAACACAAATTGTTCGATAAGCTCTTTGAGCTTTCGATAATCGGCCATGGTTTTCTTTGAGCGGTTGAGGAGCTGCGTGGCTTCGTAATTGATATCATCCCAGCGCTCGTATTGCTCCACTTTAGCGATTTGTTCCGGCGTAGCCCAGCCTTGCTCGGGATGCGGGACGCTGGTGAGGTGGTAATGTTTCTGTTCCAACAGCACATCATTACCCAATTTTTTCAGGATTGCTGTTGCTTCGTCCGCCGTGACATTCATGGAAATGCCCAAATGGCTTTTGGTTTCGGAAGGCGGATGTTTGAAATGAACTGTCTGCCGCACGCTGGCATCGATGGAGCTGGCCACGGCTTCGAATCCGAATTGCTGAATCATCACTCGCAAATCCGCCGCACCCAATCGATGGTAATAGTAGGCCAGCTTTTCTTCCACTTCAGCTTGCTTGCGCACTTCGGGATTGGCTCCGACATAATCATCCATCATTCCGCGCGTCACCTTGATTTCACTCAATTGAGCGCGTGTTAAGCCCGGGCGTGGATGATGTTTATCCAGCCAATCTTCAAATGCCTGTTTCATCGCCTGAATATTTGTCATGCCCAGTTTCAGCCAATCGCCTAACCGTTTTTGATCGGGTTTAAGATTGAGTTTCTCAGCCTCTCGCAAAATTTCTACCATCGCGCCAAGAATCGGGCCAGATATGACGGCATCCTGCAATTGGCGATACGCCTCTTGGGAAACTTCGGGCGCAATAGCGGCCAAAAACAAAGCGCTTTCCAACAAAAGAAAATCTAATTGGCGGGAAGTAAAGCGGGAAATGGGCCGGCTTGCAACAGTCGTCGTCTCCCGGGGAACCGGCGATTGCCGCGCTTCGCTCGCAATGACGGCAGGCACGGTTTTTTGTTCCCTAAAAATATACAGAAGCTGGCCTTTATGTCGATTAGTCAAGTAAGTAATTTGGTCAAAATCAATATCTTGCGGTTTTGCAGTTTCCTGTTCCCATCGATTCAGAAGATAAGTAACTCCACCCCTTCCCTGTTTTGCCGCGACAAAACAAATACTTTGAGGTTTTCCTTTTTCATCACGAACACCGATGCTGAGCAAATTTTGTAATGCTGCAATGGCTTTTTGCTTAGCCACCTTCTTTTGAGAACCCTTAAAAGCAAGAAAAAGCACTTCATTATTTATAATTTCTCGTGTCCTTTCGTGAAACTCTCTTTCTTTTTCATACGGAATATTTGCGATGAGTTGATAAAGCAAAGTTTGATAAGCCGCTTTGTTCTTTGATTTTCCCATAGCGGCCGTCTGGACATCCACCCGACCCATTATCAGCGAAAGAGATACAAATGGATCCCGCCAATAACAAATCCAGTGTTCGGCTAATTGAATCAAGTTCTGCCGCTCTCTGATACTCTTTCGAGGATCTCGAAATTCCGAAAGCAGCCACTGGGTGCTGGCACGCACTTCCTCTTCATTGGGCACCAGTGCTTTGAAAGTTGCGTATGATTTGCCACTAAAAACGTGCAATACATCTAAACGATCTTCTGTCTCCCACCGAATTGCTTTTGAGGCTAAAATAAAATTTGCTTTTGAAAATCGTTCGGTTACTTTCCCCAGCTTTCGCAAAATTTCTTCATCCATGAGTTCTCTATCCTTAGGAAGGGCTGCCTTTGTCTCCGGGTCATATTCATACCGGATGAGCAGGGAAGGCTCAGCTTGCAAAACAGTCATTCCGGTAATTTTTCTGTCATCCGCAGAAAAAAAGTTAGGGCCTAAAGCACGAATTTGAGATGCACGAACCGGAGATGAATTTTGATAACTTGTGTGTGGTAAAAACACGACAAGGTTTTCGTTCTTATGCCGGAATAAAACATCCAGAATAGCCCGGTAATACGACTCGGTAGGATCAAACGCTAGATCCAGCACCTCCAGCCCCGGCAACTCTAAAGCCGCCGGAATGAGAAACGCAGTCCTATTTCCAAAAGTTAAATTTTTTACGCGCGTGAGTCCCCGCAATTTGGATGTGAAATCCTCTTCGAGATAATTGACAGAAGAAATATCAATATCCATCCATTCTTCTCCCAATACAGCTTTGCGGGTTGTGACACGGCCCTTCGGACCAACAGCCTCTTGCGCCTTGGCTAATTGCTCCGCAAAGCTCACCTCGGAGGGCGCGGCGGTTGCGGGAGCCACTTCGGGTTCTGCTAACTCAAAAGAAGTGCATAAAGTAAGCAATCGCCCCTTGAGAGCTTGAATTGCTTGGGCCTTGGCCGGAGAGTGGTTTTCTAGAACATATAGAATTTCTTTCGCCGGCGCCGGCTCTTCATTACGGGCAGCGTGTAGGAGGGACTGCGGATTGCCGTCTCTATCCGGAATGTAAGTTCGGATGATTTCCCAGATTGCTTCGAGCGTAGCGGCTGCGTTTGGATTTGTTTCGGCGGCTGTAAGATGATCATCGACAGCACCGATGATTCGTTCTGAATCGCTTCCGAAATTTTTGTCATACGGTAGCCCGGCGAGTACACCCCAAAATAAACCGGACTCTCCATGAATGCGTTCGATGGCTTGGTCACAAGCCCGCAGGCTTCCGAACGCCTCCGGCCAATCATGGTCCCAAACATTCAAGAGCTCAAGCAGTTTGTTATATTCTTTTCGCTCAATATCCGGACGGGCTAACCTCCCAAGCAACCATTCGGCACTTGCGCGCACTTCTTCTGCGTCTGGGTTCCTGATTTCACCCGATGTGAGAACAGGCGGATGCTTCCATCGGATAGTATCTAAGACTACGGAAAAATCTGCGTCATCATGAGCGCCCAAGTCCATCAAAGTCACTCGGTCCAATAATTCTCTATCCAGTGGAACATCTTGTTCGACAGAAGTACCATCTTCATAAGTTATTATCAATTCTTTTGAGGTCTGTAAAACTACCATGTTAGCAATTGCTTTATCTGCCGAAAAATCTACTCCCCGAATTTGCGAGGCACGGAAGTGGCAATTACCATATAACGCTACTATTAATTTGAGGCTGCCATGTGCGCACAAAACATCAATCAAGTTCTTATAATCTAATTCTCTAACTT
>JACQQR010000187.1 GCA_016206875.1 Candidatus Omnitrophota bacterium | reverse complement strand
CCTTTCAAACGGACAGAAACATTGGCATCGCAGCGCAGACTTCCTTCATCCATATTGCAATCGCTCACATCCAAATATTGAAGAATCGCCTTGAGTGACGTCAGATATTCATACGCTTCTTCCGGAGAAGTAATTTCGGGTTCACTCACGATTTCCAAAAGCGGCGTGCCCGCGCGGTTGTAATCAACCAAGCTTCCATTCTGCACATCATCGTGAATCAATTTCCCCGCATCTTCTTCCAAGTGGGCGCGTGTGATTCCTATTTTCTTGTCTTTGCCGTTGATATCCAGGAGCAGCCATCCGCCGAACGTTATGGGCATGTCATATTGAGAAATTTGATAGGCCTTCGGCAAGTCAGGATAAAAGTAATTTTTTCTATCGAATTTGAGCCGTTCGGCAATGGTGCAGTTTAAGGCCAAACCTACCTTAACCGCATCGTCAAGCACTCTCTTATTGAGCACAGGAAGCGAGCCCGGAAGCCCCAGGCAAATGGGACAAGTTTGACTGTTCGGCTCGGCGCCGAACCGGGTCGGACAAGAGCAGAAAATTTTGCTTTGCGTATTTAATTGGACGTGAACTTCAAGCCCAATCACGGGCTCATATCGATCTAAAGACATAGCAGATTCCTTATTCTTACAATTCTTACAACTTGGGCTTTCTTTCATACCAGTGCGTTGTCTGTTCATAAGCATAAGCAGCGCGGTATAAAGTAGCCTCATCAAAATAATTCCCCATCAGTTGCGCGCCTATCGGAAGCCCCTTGCTATCAAAACCACACGGAATCGAAAGGGCCGGAACTCCTGCCAAATTGGCACTGATGGTAAAAATATCAGAAAGATACATGGATAAAGGATCTTCTGTTTTTTCCCCGATTGTAAACGCCGTTGTCGGAGAAGTGGGGGAGAGGATCACATCGACTTCTTTAAAACAATTTTGAAAATCCTGCTGAATGAGCGTTCGTACCTTCTGCGCCCGTAAATAATAAGCATCGTAATAGCCTGCGGATAACACGAAGGTTCCCAGCAAAATCCTCCGTTTCGCCTCCTGGCCAAAACCCCGGTCACGGGTTTCTACATACATTTGAATCAAATTTTCAGCCGGGGCCCGGTAGCCGTATTGCACACCGTCGAAACGCGCCAAGTTGGAACTGGCCTCGGCCGTAGCGACCACATAATACACCGCGATTCCATATTTGGAGTGTGGAAGACTCACTTCTTTGATTTCAGCGCCCAAACTTTTATAAACTTTTGCCGCCTCTTGGAGAGCGGCATTTACTTCGGGGTCTATTCCTTTTATAAAATATTCTTTCGGCATTCCTATTTTAAGCCCTTTGATATTTTTGCTCAAAAATTGGGTGTAATCAGGAACTTCTACATCCGCCGAAGTGGAATCCAGCGGATCATGGCCCGCAATTGCCTGAAGGAGAATCGCATTATCTTCCACCGTTTTGGTCATCGGGCCCACTTGATCCAGACTCGAACCGAAAGCAATCAATCCAAAACGGGAGACCCGTCCGTAGGTGGGCTTCATGCCGACAATGCCGCAGAGGGCCGCGGGCTGGCGTATGGAACCTCCGGTGTCAGATCCCAAGGAGCAAATCGCCTCGTCACTGGCCACGCACGCTGCAGAGCCTCCGCTTGAACCTCCCGGAACACGGCGAATATCCCAAGGGTTGAATGTGGGATGATGTGCAGAGGACTCGCAGGAAGAGCCAAAGGCAAACTCATCCATATTGCATTTCCCAAAAAGATAAGCCCCTTTATTTTTTAATTTTTTAACCACAGTCGCATCATAGGGAGGAATATATCCTTTTAAAATTCTGGAGGAGCAAGCGGTTTCCCATCCCTCCGTACAAATATTATCTTTGAGAGATACCGGAACTCCCCAAAGAGGTTCTGAATTCGAATTCTCTATTTTTGGCGCAGCCGGCGCGGGATTCAAAGAAAGATAGGCTTTAACCTGAGAATCTACTTGCCCTACCCGATCGGTCAATGAGTCAAGCAGCGACTTAAAATCGGAAGGATTTTTTGATGCGAGAAAATTTTGCGTTTCTTTAAGCGTCATGCGGCATAAATCTTGAGGCATGCTACTCACCTTCAATCACTTTTGGAACTTTAAAGAAGTTCCCCTTCACATCCGGGGCATAGCGAAGAACCGCATCACGCACCGGCCAGGATTTTATTTCATCTACCCGATAAACATTTTCCAGATTTAAAATATGGCTTGTGGGCTGTACCTTTTCCGTGGCCAGCTCACTCAGTTGAGCCACATAATTCAATATATTTTCTAAATCTTTATTGAGTTTCTCTTTTTCATCGGGCTGAAGATACAAACGGGCTAATTGGGCTACTTTTGTAATATCCATTTTCATAGGATTAAGGCCTTTCAGAGATTCGGGCAAGTTCTTGTAATTTTCGGCTTATATGGAGAAAATCCTTAAGAAAAAGCTCCTCCGCGCGCTGGAGCGGCGCAATACCGTTTTGGGCTAAATAACCGCTCAGTGCCTCCTTCGTCAAATGCGTCAACCGGGCGTGGTAAAGACAGTTTAAAATACTTTTTCTTCTTTGGCTAAACAAAGCTTTAACTACTTCAAGAAAAAAATCCGGGTCTATCTCAAATTGCCGGATCACCTCCGGCGCACGCAACGTAAAAGAAATTACCGTGGAATCTACGGCGGGGCTGGGGATAAAACTTTTTTTCGAAACATGGATGATGCGTTTCGCTTCAGCAAAAAAGGCCACGGCAACCGTCAGCCTTCCGTACTCGGGCGTACCCGGGCTCGCCAGGATGCGCTCCGCCACTTCACGCTGAATCATTAGCATAGCGGAACCAACAGAATCCCGCGCTTCAAAGATTTTAAAAATCAGCGGAGAAGTTAAATAATACGGAAGATTCCCAACCACTTTTCCGCGCGACGTGCCAAAAGATTTTCGAAAATCAAACTCGAGTATATCTTCACAAACAAGATCAAATTTTTCTCCATACGGCTGGTTTTCTTTTTTGAGAATTTCAATGAGCCGCTTATCCTTTTCCACTCCGATGACATAAGCGCCTCTCTGTAACATCAATGAAGTGAGCGCCCCCAGGCCTGGTCCGATTTCTAAAATTGTTTCCCCTTTTTTTGGATCGAGTGCGGTGATAATTTTTTCTGCCACTTCTGCACGAACAAGAAAATTTTGCCCCAAAAGTTTGGAAGGCCGGATTTGATATTTTTTTAACAGTTCGGATTGTTTCATGAATTCATTTTCTTCAGACATAAATCGCAAGCCAGGCGGATGGCGGCAAGCATGGGACGCTCATCCGCCTTACATTTGCCCGCAATATCAAAAGCCGTTCCATGATCCGGAGAGGTGCGGATAAAAGGCAGCCCAACCGTTACGTTTACGGCGCTGTCAAACGCAACCATTTTAAAGGGCGCCAAGCCTTGATCATGATACATGGCAATGACGGCATCCCACTTGCCTTCCCGCAATTCACGGAAAATTTCATCCCCGGGTATGGGGCCGGAAACAGCGCCGTACTTTTTCCGGCTTGCACGCACTGCCGGAAGAATGATCCGTTCTTCTTCCCTGCCGAATTCGCTTCCATGCGGATTTAGGGCCGCGACACCGATGCGCGGATTGCGAATTCCAAATAAATGAGATAAGGCCCAATG
>JACQQR010000185.1 GCA_016206875.1 Candidatus Omnitrophota bacterium | reverse complement strand
GGATATGCGCTCTATTCAGGAGATCAGATTGCTTGAGGATGTCGAGACCCTATTTTCTCTCCTGCCAAGCCGGATAGGCAGCCCTATCTCAATCAATAATCTGGCAGCCGACCTGGGAGTCAGTTTCCCGGCAGTAAAAAATTGGCTCGATTTGTTTGATTATTTTTATCTCACCTTCCGTTTGTCGCCCTGGACCAAAAAAGTTGCCAGAGCTATTTTAAAAGAGAAAAAACTTTATCTATTCAATTATCCACTCATTCAAGACGATGCTGCCCGGTTTGAAAACATGGTTGCCGTGGAGCTGTACCGCGCCATGCGGTCATGGAACGAATGGGGGTGGGGTGATTTCGGACTTTATTATTTGCGCAGCAAGGATAAGAAAGAAGCAGATTTCGTCCTAACTAATAATCATGCACCCTTTCTGCTGATCGAAGCCAAACTTACGGAGACGACACCGGCGCCTGCCTTGCTCGAATTTCAGTCGATGATGAAAATCCCGGCGATCCAGCTAGTGCATACGCCTGGAACCGTTCGAAGAATCATTTCAGGGCCGCTCGGCGACGTAGGTGTTTTTTCCGCATCCCGCTGGCTGGCTGCCCTGCCTTAGGCACACAATATGTCCGCCAATGAGCCTCCTAACTTCCACAAGCCACCTTAAGTTGTTTCCCCTGCGCACTTCCGAGCGCAGATAAAGAATTGGTAGAGAAATTGCGGTCGGAATTTTAAAAAGAGGAGACAGTCTATGATGATTATAATTCAGTGGGTAGACGGTAGTGGGTAGTGGGTAGAAAACAGCCTGCTTTTCACTCCCGTCTACCCACTACCCACTACTGACTACCCACTGGGTTTAAGCAAATATACCTTGATATTTGCTGTTTATTTTAGTAACTTCTCAAATCCGGGACGGTTCTTTCGGGAACCGTCCCTTATTTCATGGAGGTTATAGGCTTGCCTTTCCATTTTGTTGACCGGATTACCTCAATCGTTCGTAATCGATCCATTACCACACAACGCTACTTGAGTTCTACGGAACAATATTTAAAAGACCACTTTCCCGGATTTCCGGTGATGCCGGGTGTATTGATTCTTGAATCTGCCGTGCAAAGCGCCTCCTGGCTTCTGCGGTATAGCGATGAGTTTGACCCTTGTTACTTAGGGCTTACGGAAGTATCCAATGTAAAATTTGGGCAATTTGTAAAACCGGGAGACAGCCTGGAAATTAAAGCAGACCTCATTTCGAAAGACTCGGGGAGCAGTGAATTTCAAGCCCGGGCTTTTGTCAATTCAAAGACGGCGCTTCGCGTTCGATTCCGCCTGAAAAAACGCCCCTTGCGGGATACGAATGAGCGGTGGGGAAAAACGGACAAAGAATTGAAAGATTTGTATCAAAAACGATTCCGCCTCATCGCCAGAGAAGCGGCGCTTTCATAGAAAGACGATATCTCGAATGTCCACAACAGAAATCCATTCCAACGGCCGTAAAAGACTTGAGGGTGATGTTGCCATCGTCTCGGGAGGGTCGCGCGGCATTGGAAGCGCGGTCGTGCGCAAACTCGCCTCTGAAGGCGCCTCGGTGGTGTTTACCTACAATCAAAATAAAGAGTCTGCCGAAAAAATTGTGAGTGAACTTCGCGCAGCCGGCGCCCAGGTGGAATGTTTGCCCTGCTCCATTCGGGACGGAGAAAGCGTTAAAAAGGTGGTAGAGGGGACCCTGGAAAAATTCGGCCGTGTGGATATTTTGGTCAATAATGCCGGCATTATTCGAGACGGCCTTTTTCTCACCATGGAAGAAGATGCCTGGAATGATGTGCTGAACACGAACGTGGGCGGCACTTTTTTATTTTCCAAAGCGGTTTGCGAGCACATGGTATTTCAAAAAAAGGGCCGCATTATTAATATGTCTTCCATGGTGAGCAAGACCGGCAGTGTAGGCCAGGCCAATTATGCGGCCTCAAAGGGCGCCATCAATGCGTTTACCAAGGCCTTGGCTGCCGAGCTGGCTTCTAAAGGTGTCACGGTGAATGCGGTGGCGCCGGGTTTGGTGGCGACAGAGATGATTGAAAATGTTAAAGGACTGGCCGGGGATTTAACCAAAAGAATTCCCTGCGGCCGTTTCGCCGAACCGGAAGAAGTAGCAAGTCTGATTTCATTTCTGGCCTCGAAAGAAGCGGCCTACATTACCGGCCAGGTGATATTGATTGACGGCGGTTTGAGTTTGCAGGCGCGGAGATGAATCAGAGTAGTAATGGTACGCTGTTCGACAAATTCGTCAGGGGGGTTTGTCATTCCCGCGAAAGCGGGAATCCAGCGACTTTGCCTTTGGCGTCTTTGGCGTAATGAAAAAGTCGCTGGGCCCCCGCTTTCGCGGGGGTGACAAAGCAGCTACGGTCATGCTTCCTTTCTCAATAACTATTAGATTTTTTTAAATTTTCGGCTATACTACCAAAAATTTTGTGTGTGCCCGTTTTCTCATTGCATTAATAAGGAGGTCCTAAGCGTGGAAAAGACCAAAGAACAAATCTTCCAGGGAGTGCGTGATTGTTTAGTCAATGCCCTTGGCGTAAGTGAAAATCAGGTGACCCTCGACTCATCCTTGGTGAAAGATTTAGGGGCTGAATCCATCGACTTTTTGGATGTGGTATTCCGGCTTGAGAAAACCTTTGGAATCAAGATTCCCCGCGGAGACTTGTTTCCGGAGAATTTGCTCACCAACCCTGCGTTTGTCAAGGACGGAAAAATCACCCCTGCGGGTTTAACGGAGCTAAAAAGAAAATTATCCCACGTGGACTTCACCAGTTTCGGGGAAAGTCCGCAAGTCAGCCGTCTTTCGGATATTTTTACGGTGGGGATGATTGTGGATTATTTGGCTGAAAAAACCTCAGTAAAAGCAAAAATATAAGCGAGAATTTTTGACCCCTGTATAATGAATTCCTTCGCAGGTTTCCGCAGTTTCGTTGGTTATCCGTTTTCGCGGCAGGAGCCGCTTCCTTATCCATCATGAGCGCCTACTCTGTGCTTTGCGGAATCGGAGTGGATATGGTATCGCTATCGCGCGCGGGTGATTTTTATCGCAGACATCGTGAGAGCTTGAAAAAAATTTTATGCGGTTCGGAATTGAAACAAATGGAACAATCACGCAGTCCCGAGCGGCTTTTCGGTTGGTTATTTGCCGCGAAAGAAGCGGTGTTTAAAAGTTTGGATGCCGAGTGGCTGGGCATCGACGGTTTTCGCATGATTGAGGTTCGGCTGCCTTCGACGCCGAAGGGTTTTGGACGGGCAAGGCTCAAAGGAAGCATGGCCGAACGCGTTTCAAGCCGCATGAAAGTGTGGCGGATTTATTTTCTGGAAACAGCCCACTGTGTGATTGCGCAGGCCATGGCCTTTGCGCGGGTAAAGGATCCCGAACGATGAGGTGGCTTCTTCTAGATTCTTTTGATTATATCGATGCCGAAAGCGGCCGCGCCCGGGCCTCTCGAGCCATTACCCGCGCCGAGGATTTTTTTGACGATTATTTTAATTTCTTTCCTGTTCTTCCCCCCACTCTTTTGATTGAAATGATTGCACAAACCGGCGGTGTATTGGTGGGGGCCAGTATTCATTTTTCCAAAGAAATTATTCTGGGGAAAATTGATTGGGCCCGTTTTTATGCGGAAGTCATGCCGCCTTCCTTGCTGGCCATCGAGGCCTGGATTACGGATAAAAGCGAAGATGGAACGCGCATTGAAGGAAAAATTACAAATCAAGACCAATTGGTGGCCGAGGCCAGCATTCTTTTGGGCCATCTGGAGCAGTTGGAGCAGTACGGAATGCCGAGGCCGGAGGGGGAAATTTCTGTTGTGTTCAGCAACGAGTTTATGAATTCCTACAAAATAAAAGATTTGTTAGGGACACCCAAGTCATGAAAAAACGCAGGATCGTCATTACGGGTCTGGGAGCGGTTTCTTGCCTGGGCATCGGCACAGAACCGCTTTGGAAAGGCGTGTTGGAATCCCGCAGCGGGATTGGCCCCATTCAATCCTTTGCCTGTGATGGTTTTGCGGTCCAGCAGGGCGGTGAGATACATGATTTTAACCCAAGGGATTTCGTGGAGAACCGCAAGTCTCTAAAGGTCATGTCCCGCGATATTCAGTTGGCTTGCGCCGCAAGTGCGCTGGCTTTTCAAGACGCGCAGGTTGCACCCGAGGACGTAAATCCCGAACGCGCCGGCGTATCCATGGGCGCGGGGTTGCTGGATAATGAAATAGATGAAATTGCTGCCTGCATCCGCAATTCGCTGGATGAGAGCGGCAATTTTCAAATGACCAAATTTGGCGGCGAAGGAATACGAACACTTTTTCCTCTTTGGATGCTCAAGTATCTTCCGAATATGCCTTCTTGCCATATCTCCATCATGCATAATTTGCAAGGACCCAGCAACACGATTACAACGGCTTGCGCTGCGGCGATGCAAGCTGTGGGTGAGGCATCCCGCATTATTGAGCGGGGCGATGCGGATTTAATGGCTGCCGGCGGGGCGGAAAGCCGCATGAATCCTTTCGGATTGACTCGTTATTATATTTTCAAAACTTTGGTCAATGGGAATGGAGTTGCCTCTCAAGCCGCCTATCGCCCTTTTGACAAGCGCCGTTCGGGTTTTGTGCTGGGTGAAGGCGCCGGGGTTTTGATTTTAGAGGAGTTGGAACACGCGCTCAGGCGCAAGGCAAAAATTTATGCCGAGGTGGCCGGCTATGGCTCCAGCGCAGATTTTAATTATCTTCACGGAAATTTAGAAGACTCCAACGGCCGCGAACTTGCCATGGGCATGGCGCTTCGTGATGCCGGAATTTCCCAAGAACAAGTGAGCCTCATTCACGCCCACGGAAGCGGGATTCCCAAAGATGATTTTTTGGAGGCGAAGGCCATTCATCGGGTATTTGGCGAAAGGCTGGCCGGTCAAATTCCCGTAGTCGCCACAAAGCCTTATGTGGGTCATACGGGTTTTGCTTCGGGAGCGCTTCAGATGATTCTTTCTTCTAAAATCGCGGCGACGCAGCAGGTTCCGGCCACACTGAATTATGCGCAGCAAGATCCGGAGATCGCCCTGGAGATTGTCGCGCGCTTGCGTGAAGATGCGCGCGTGGAATTTATTTTAACCAATGCCTTCGGACTGAGCGGTCAAAATGCCTCCGTACTGATCAAAAAATGGAGAGGAAAATAATGGAGCGGCGCGTAGTGGCCACGGGAGTGGGCATTGTTTCTCCGCTTGGAAATAATGTCGGGGACACCTGGCAGCATATGCTGGAAAGCCGTTCCGGCGTGAGCTATATCACGCTATTTGACGCCTCTACCTTTCCCACCAAGATTGCCGGTGAAGTTAAAGGATTCAATTTTACGCCCTGGGTGAAGCAAGATTCTCTCTTGGCCCACGTGGGCCGCAACACGCAATTTGCCGTGTATGCCTCAGGGGAGGCCTATCGGGATGCCGGTCTGGACCGCTTTGATTATGATTCCAAACGCATGGGAATTTATTTCGCCGCGGGGGACGGGGGAGTGGACTTAAAAAACTTTATCAAGTCGCTTTGCGCGGCTTGGGGCAATAACGGGGAAGTCATTGATAAAAAAGTTTTTTTAAAAAAAGGGCCGGAAATTTATAATCCCTATGCCGAATTGGAACAAGAACCCTGCATGACGCTCGCCCACCTTGCGCGGCTTTTTCGCGCGCGCGGCCCGGTCTCCAATTGCTTAACAGCCTGTGCGGCTTCCAGCCAAGCGATTGGTGAAGCCTACGAAACTATTCGCCGCGGCGATGCCGATATCATGCTCACCGGCGGCGCCCATTCCATGATTCATCCGTTTGGCGTAGCCGGTTTTAATTTGCTTACGGCCCTGACGACAAAAAATGAGAATCCAACCAAAGCCAGCCGGCCGTTTGATTTCAAGCGCGACGGGTTTGTCCTGGCCGAAGGCTCCGGGGTGCTGATTTTGGAAGAATTGGAGTTCGCCAAAAAACGCAAAGCGAAAATTTACGGAGAAATCATCGGCTACGGCTCTACGGCAGATGCCTACCGCCTTACAGATAGCCATCCGGAAGGCCGCGGGGCCATTAAAGCTATGGAGCTTGCGCTCTCAAGCGCCGATATTAAGCCGGAAGATGTGGACTATATTAATGCGCACGGAACTTCTACGGTGGTCAATGACATGGTGGAGACGTTGGCGATTAAAAAAGTTTTCGGGGAATATGGATACAAAGTGCCGATCAGCTCCATCAAATCCATGCTCGGGCATTTGATTGCCGCCGCAGGCGCGGTAGAGCTGGTCACTTCTTTTTTAGTGATTGAAGAAGGGAAAATTCCGCCCACCATTAATTTTGAAGAACAAGATCCGGATTGTGATTTAGATTATGTTCCCAACTATGCCCGGGCATGCAAAGTCGACACGGTGCTTTCTAACTCATTTGGATTTGGCGGGCAGAATATCACGCTGGTCGCAAGAAAGTTCACATCGTGATCTGGATTCTCGCGCTTTGCCTGATGACGCTTGCGGGCATCGGAGCGATTACGGGTTATTATTTTCTTAAGTACGTCCGCATCATCTCCGACAACTTGCTCAATATTCCCTATCCGCTTGACCATCCGCAAACCAACGCTATTGTAAGCCAGGACGTTGAATTCACTTCGTACGATGGGACGCTCTTGAAAGGAAAATTTATTTCCGCTCCGAACGGCTCAAAAAAAACAGTGATTTTTTGTCATGAATTTGGATCCGATCAAAATTCCTGGATTAAATACCTCGCCAATCTCCCCGCCCAGGGGTTCAATATTTTCACATTTGATTTTCGAAAGGGGAAGGAAATCGAGGGATTTCACCGCAATGGGTTTAGCCCCAAGCAATGGCCCACACGGCGCGAGCTGCGGGATCTCTTCGCCGCTATTGAATATTTGTCGAAACGCAGCGATGTGGATGCCCATCATTTAGGCATTTTCGGCGTCTCCAAAGGCGGGGGCCTCGCGATTTGCGCGGCGGCACGCTCGCGCAGAATCAAGGCTGTGGTGACCGACGGGGCATGCCCGGTGTCCGAAACCATCAAGGATTACATCAAGAAGTGGGCTTCTATTTACATCGAAAGCGAATTTGTAGTGCGGCACTTGCCCGAAGGCGTTGTGGGGCTTTTGAGTTACTGGAGCATTCATGTTTCTTCCGTAAAGCTTCACTCCAGGATTCTTTCCATTGAAAATGACATCAAGAAATTGCGCACTCCCGTATTTTTGATTCACGGGGGCGCAGATTTATATATCCGTCCGGATCATGCGCGTTATTTGTACGACAGGACGCGTGTGAAAAGCGAATTATGGATTGTTCCGGGCGCGGCTCACAACGACGCGGTGATTTCTGTGCCTGAAGAATACAATGGGCGGGTGCTCCAATTTTTTGAAAGTCATTTATTGGATCGTCAGTCGGAGTAGACCCATGATCCAAGGCGTCCTGGCAGCTTTGCTCGTAGCGGCGATACTTCCGGTGAGCGCGTTTTGCGCCCCGGCCGATGAGGTGGCGCAAAACCAGCAAGATCTTTTCGCCCTGTTTCAGGGTTTTCGTCCTGCGTACGAGCAGGTGAAAGACTATACGGCGAAATTACATAAAGAAGAATGCGACACGCACGGCAGATGGCACAAAGAAGTGCTCGACTTCAAATTCAAAAAACCGCTTGCCGTGCAAATCAAGTGGCTTGAAGGCCGTCAAAAAGGCCGCGAGGCGCTGTTTGTAGAAGGAAAGAACAACAATAAAATTGTCGTCAAACTCAGCGGCTTAATCGCCCTGGTTTTCCCGAAAGTCCGCTTATCGCCCAAAAGTGAATTGGCGAAAGATGAATCAGGCCATACCATACGCGAAGCCGGGCTGGGTTATATGATGGAAGAGCTCTTAAAGGTGACAGAAGGCGCCCACGAAAAAGGCGAGCTTACATTGAAAGTGGTCGACAGGACTCAAAAACAAGAAGGGCCAGGCCATATAGTCACCGTGGAAAGAACCCTTTCTTCGAAAAAAGGATATCCTTACGGCAAGCTGATTATTTATGTGGATGATGCGCTGCATCTTCCCGTGGGCGTAGACCGCTATGATGCAAAGGGGAGGCTGTTCGCCAAGTACTTTTATCACGATTTGAAAGTCAATCAAGATTTAAAAGACGAAGAATTTGTTCTATAAACTCTCCTCGTTCGGTCTCGTCTGTTTCGACCTCGACGGCACACTGATTGATTCCCGCAGTGATATTGCTGCTTCCACCAACCGTATGCTCTTTGCCCTGGGCTTGCCGCAAAAAACCGATACGGTGATTGCCGGCTATGTGGGTAGCGGCGTGGCCAATCTCATCCGCCAATCGCTGGGCGATAGGCACGAAAATTTATTTGACCGCGCATTATCCTTTTTTAAGCACGATTATGACGCGCATTGTTTGGATAAAACCCGCTTGTTTCCCGGGGTCGCGGAAACGCTCAAACGCCTGCCCATGCCTAAGGCCGTGCTGACGAATAAGCCGCTTCGATTCTCAGAAAAAATTCTCGAAGGTTTAGGCGTCCGGAACTTTTTTGAGTCTGTGCTGGGCGGAGATATGCAATTTCCGAAAAAACCCGCGCCCGACGCCATTCATTTTCTTGCTTCTCAGCATACCGGGTTAGCTTATCAGGACATGTTGATTGTGGGAGACAGCCGGGTTGATATGGAGACGGGCAAAAACGCGGGCATTCAAACCTGCGC
>JACQQR010000186.1 GCA_016206875.1 Candidatus Omnitrophota bacterium | reverse complement strand
TTAACCCCTAAATAAAATTATGTCGGAAAAAATACAAGTATTGAACCAACAGGGAAAGGAAGTGGAGCAAATCGCTTTAAATCCGGCGATTTTCTCGTCTCCTATTAATAGGAGGCTTCTCGACTTGGTGTTGGTGGCGTACGCAGGAAACAAAAGAAGGGGTCTGGCAGATACTAAAACTCGCCGGGAAATCAGGGGCGGCGGAAAAAAGCCCTGGCGGCAAAAAGGAACGGGAAACGCCAGACAAGGATCTATTCGCGCGCCGCAGTGGAGAGGCGGAGGCACCGTGTTCGGCCCGCAGCCCCGCAGTTATAGGACGGAGCTTCCTGAAAAAATGAAACAAGCCGCTTTAATTTCGGCGTTCAGTCAAAAAAATAAAGAAAGTAATTTAACGATTTTAAACGAGCTCAAACTCGAGAAGCCAAAAACCAAAGAATTGGCCGCTGTCATTAAAAACATCAAAAAAGAAAATGCCCGCGTTCTTTGTCTTGTGGAAAATTTTGATAAAAAATTGCAGCTGGCCTCAAGAAATCTCCGGGAACGGTTTAAAATTGAATCCGCTCGGCAAGTAAATGCTTATGATGTGCTGCGAAGAAAAAATTTAGTGATTGTGAAAGAAGCCCTGGAGTTACTGGAAAAAAGAATTCTAGGCAGGTAATCTCCCATGAAAAGCCATTTTGATTTAATTTTAGAACCGCTCAAGACAGAAAAGGGCAGTCTCCAGGAAGCTGATCACAAACATTCGTTTAAAGTGGCGCTTGATGCCAATAAGCGGGAAATTAAAAGCGCCGTAGAAAAAATATTTAACGTTCATGTGACTCGAGTGAATGTGCAGCGGGTCAAAGGAAAACTGAAAAAGGTACGTTATCAGCCCGGATATCAATCCGACTGGAAAAAGGCAATAGTCACTCTGAAAAAGGGTGAAAAATTAGACGTGGCCTAAGGAATTCGAAGAACATGGGAATTATAAAATTTAAACCCACTACACCGACCCGGCGATTTGGAAATGTGAGTGATTTTTCTGAAATTACCGCATCCAGTCCTTTCAAGCCGCTTACAGAAATTAAGAAAAGAACCGGCGGAAGAAATTTGCACGGCCATATTACTTGCCGTCATCGCGGTGGAGGGCATAAAAGAAGACTGCGCTTATTGGATTTCTTAAGAAAAAAACATGGAGTCAAAGCCACCGTGTTAACCATTGAGTATGATCCAAATCGTTCAACGCGCATTGCTTTGATTCAGTACCTTGACGGTGAAAAAAGCTATATTCTGGCTCCCGACGGTCTCAAAGTGGGTGACGGGGTAGAAAGCGGCGAAAATAGTGAAGTTAAATTGGGAAATTTTGTTTCGTTGCGGAATATTCCTCCCGGAACTCCTATTCATAGTATCGAAATTTTGCCCGGTAAGGGCGCTAAACTGGTGCGTTCCGCAGGATGTGCCGCGCAAATTCTTTCGAAAGAAACGGATTATGCGCACATCAAGCTGCCGTCCGGCGAAGTGCGGATGATTCCGATAGAGGCTTATGCGGCCATCGGCCAGTGTTCTAACCTGGACAGAGAAAATATTGTTTTAGGCAAGGCGGGCCGCAGAAGATGGCTGGGAGTTAACCCGGCAGTTCGAGGCGTAGCCCAAAATCCGGTGGACCATCCTCTAGGAGGCGGTGAGGGAAAATCTTCCGGAGGTCGCAATCCCGTCAGTCCTTGGGGGCTGCCCACCCGTGGTTATAAAACGCGTCAACGCAACAAGCATACCAACAAATATATTGTTAAAGACAGGAGAGCCTAGTCTATGCCCAGAGCCAAACACAAAGGCCCTTATGTGGATGAGCGTTTAATGGAAAAAGTTAAAACCGTGGTCGCGCGCCATGATAAAAAACCTATTAAAACCTGGAGCCGCCGTTCAACGATTCTTCCGGAATTTGTAGGGCTTCAATTTTCTGTCCATAACGGAAAAGATTTTGCCAACGTGTTTGTTACCGAAAACATGGTAGGCCATAAACTGGGTGAATTTTCTCCGACCCGCATGTTTAGAAAACACAGCACGTCACAAGATAAAGCGAAGCAAGCCGCGGCCACCACTAAGTAAGGTTGAGTATGGAAACAAAAGTACTGATCAAATATGTTCGTATGGCGCCCCGGAAAGTCCGGCTGGTATTGACGGCCATTAAAAACAAGCCGGCCTATATGGCGTTGTCTCATCTGCGGTTTTTGAATAAGAAAGGCGCGCGCATTGTAGAAAAAGTTCTCAAAAGCGCAATCGCTAGCGCCAAAGAGAAAAAAATGGATGAGGATAGAATTTTTGTCAAAGAAGTGCGTGCCGACGGCGGGCCTAATTTTAAAAGAATTATGACCCGTTCTATGGGCCGTGCCGACCGGATTGTGAAAAGGACCACGCATATTTCTTTGGTGTTGGGCGAATTGTCTCGCCCGGTGTTGAACCACCCGAAGTCCTCTGCAGAAAAGCCGGAAGTAAAGGCAAAAAAAATCAGAGCCGGAAAAAAGGAAGAGAAAACTTTAAAGGCATCGGCGTAAGGAGATAAAACTTGGGACAAAAAGCGCATCCATACGGACTCAGGCTCGGTTACATCAGATCTTGGAAAGCCAAATGGTTTTCCGGGAAAAAAGATTATACCCGGTTCTTGCATGAAGACTTGAAAGTCCGAAAACATATTAAAAAAGAAATCGGTTCGGCGGGTATTGCCAACATTGAAATAGAGCGCTTTGCCGGGAAAATGAGGGTCCGTATTTTCACCGCGCGTCCCGGAATTATTATTGGGCGCCGCGGACAAGAAATCGACCGGATCAAAGAGACTATCGGTAAGATTTCTCCCAACGAAGTTTTAATTGATATTAAAGAAGTAAAAGTTCCTCAGATCGATGCGCAGTTGGTTGCCGAAAACGTGGCGCTTCAAATGGAAAAACGCGTGGCGTTCAGAAAGGCGATGAAAAAAGCCGTCACGAGTGCTTTGGCCAAGGGGGCCGGAGGGGTGAAGATTCTTTGCGCCGGCCGTTTGGGCGGAGCGGAGATCGCCAGGACAGAAGGCTATAAGGAAGGAAAAGTTCCTTTAAACACATTCCGCGCCGATGTGGATTACGGTTTTTCCGAAGCATTTACCACCTATGGAACTATTGGCGTAAAGGTCTGGATCTACAAAGGGGATGTATTGGTTAAAAAGGAAGAAGCGGAAGATGAGAAAGAACGGGTCATTCGCTTTCGCAAGCACCAGCGTCCTGAAAAAACGGACGTCCAGGTTAAAGGAGCCGTGGAAGCAGCAGTAGAGCCCCCCAAGGAAATAGCTGAAGACGTAAAGAATGCGGCAAAGGATTCAATATCCGATGCCACGCAATCCTCAATGTGAAATGGATAGATTTTTATGCCTTTAATGCCAAAAAGAGTTAAGTTTCGCAAGAATCATCGGGGCAAACGAAGAGGAATCGCCACCCGAGGATTTTCTCTGGCCTTTGGAGAATACGGGTTGAAATCTTTGGGCAGGGGCTGGCTCACGGCAATTCAAATTGAAGCAGCTCGCGTGGCGCTTACACGGCATGTAAAACGGGGCGGCAAAGTCTGGATTCGCACCTTTCCGGATAAATCGTACACAAAAAAGCCGGCTGAAACGCGTATGGGCAAGGGCAAAGGGGCCCCGGAATATTACGTGAGTGTGATTAAACCCGGAACTGTGCTCTTTGAAATGTCGGGGGTACCGGAGACATTGGCACGTTCGGCAATGCGTCTTTGCGCGTATAAAATTCCTTTTCGGACAATGTTTGTCAGGAGAAATTTTGTACCCTTTATTTAAAGGGTCTATGTTTGGTATTTAAGGAACGAATTATTTTATGAAAGTAGAAGAAATTAAAAATCTTTCGGTGGATGAAATTGATGCGAAAGTTCTTGATCTTAAGAAAATGCTGTTGGACCTTCGTATTCAGGCAAAGAATAAAAAATTAGAGCAGGTTTCAAAACTGGGCTTGGTCAAGAAAGATATTGCCCGTCTTTTGACAGTGCGTCGTCAAAAAGAAAAAGAATTGCTTGCCGAGGGCGGGTCTGCACAGCCGGAAAAGGTAAAATAATTATGGAAAGTTCTCATCAACTGGGTCAAGAAACCAAGGGGAGCCCCTCTTCTCACAGATACCGGAAAGAACGGGTGGGCGTTGTGGTTTCCAATAAAATGCAGAAAACCGTTGTCGTGCTTGTCAGAAGATTAACCAAGCATCCTCAATATAAAAAAGTTGTTGGCGTGAACAAAAAATATAAAGCCCACGATGAGAAAGGAATTTCCAAACTGGGAGATAAAGTTTTGATTCGGGAAGGACGCCCTATTTCTAAAACAAAACGCTGGACAGTGATTCAGGTGCTTCAGTCATGATTCAGATGCGAAGTATTCTTGAAATTGCGGATAATAGCGGAGCCCGGAAGGCTTCTATGATTGGCGTTTTGGGCCGTCAGAATAAGCTTACGGCTCAAATCGGGGATATTATCACGGCGAATATCAAAGAGGCTATTCCCGAAGGCGGCGTGAAAAAAGGGGAAGTGGTGAAAGCCGTTGTCGTGCGCACCCGCAATCCGATTCGCAGAAAAGACGGCTCAATCGTCCGGTTTAATTCCAATGCAATTGTGCTGATTGACGCCCAGAAGAATCCGAGGGGAACCCGAATTTTTGGGCCTGTGGCCCGGGAATTGCGCGACAAGGATTTTGCAAAAATTATTTCGCTTGCGCCGGAGGTTGTTTAAATGGCAAGTGCGCTGAAAATTAGAAAAAACGATTTGGTGAAAGTGGTTTCCGGGAAGGATAGAGGAAAACAGGGCAAGGTATTTCGTGTATTTCCTAAGGAGAACACCGCTTTGGTGGAAGGAATCAATTTATCAGCCAAGCATGAACGTCCTACTCAGAACAATCCAAAAGGCGGCGTGATTCATAAAGAATCTCCTATTCATGTTTCTAATATTATGCTTCTGGATCCCGCCTCACAGAAGCCCACGCGTGTGGGATATTCTTTTTTGTCGGATGGAACTAAAAAACGGATGAGCAAGAAATCTCAGGAGTTACTTGGATGAAGACGGCCTCCGTAAATCACAATACGCCTCGATTGCTCAAGCGATATCGCCAAGAGGTTGTGCCGCGCATGAAGAAGGACCTTGGCTACACCAATGTGATGGCTATTCCGCGCCTGGAGAAGATTGTGTTGAATATGGGAATTAAAGAAGGCTCTTCGGATATCAAAGCAATTGACAACGCATTAGAAGAACTTGCCATGATTGCCGGACAGCGCCCCGTTATTACCCGGGCAAAAAAGTCTATTGCCGCTTTTAAACTTCGTGAGGGAATGCCGGTTGGAATTAAAGTAACGCTGCGAAAGAGCCATATGTATGAGTTCCTGGATCGCCTCATCAATATTGCCATGCCGCGTATTCGTGATTTTCGCGGATTTTCCGATAAATCGTTTGACGATCAAGGAAATTATTCCATCGGCATTCAGGAGCAAATTATTTTTCCGGAAGTGGAGTTTGATAAAGTAAAAAAAGTGCAAGGCATGGACATTACCTTTGTCACCAGTTCTACCAACAAAGAACATTGCAAAAAGTTACTGGAATGGCTGGGGTTTCCGTTTAAGAAATGAAAGGCCGGAAAATTTTCCGGCCCACACGCACCCCTGCCCCGGCGCGAAGGCGGGGTACACTCCGGCGGGGGTTCGTTTTTGAACAAGAATAATAAGGAATATTAATTTCATATGGCTAAAAAATGCTTGGTCATCAAACAAACACGCGAGCCGAAATTTCCGGTTCGCAGATACAACCGCTGCAAAGTGTGCGGCCGTTCGAGGGCTTATTTAAGAAGATTTGCCATGTGCCGTATTTGTTTCAGGGAACTGGCAAATCAGGGAATTATCCCGGGCGTCACTAAATCAAGTTGGTAGGGAGAACTTTATGGCAGTTACGGATCCTATATCGGATTTTTTAACAGTTTTAAGAAATGCTTCTCGGGCTAGAAAAGAGAAAATCACCGTTGTTTCTTCCAAAATGCTGGAAGGGATATGTTCTATTCTGAAAAATGAAGGATATATCGCTGACTACAAGGTGATTGCAAACGGCAACAAGAAAAGCTTAAGGGTCCATCTGAAGTATCAAAATAACGCGCCCGGTATTACCCGTGTGAACCGGATTTCCAAGCCTGGTTTGCGCAAGTATGTTGCAGCCGGAAATATTCGAAATATATTGGGCGGTTTTGGCATTTCGGTTCTCTCCACTTCCAGGGGATTATTGACCAACAAGGAAGCAAAAACGCGGAAAGTCGGCGGAGAAATCCTGCTGGAAGTCTGGTAAAGGCGGAATTACTTTATGTCTCGCATTGGGAAAAAACCGGTAGTGATACCACAAAATGTAAAGGCTCAAATGATTGGGCAAACGATTCATTTGGAAGGGCCTAAAGGGAAACACCAAGTGGAAATTCATCCGGCTATTCGGGTCAATATCAGTAAAGATTCTCTTGTGGTTGAGCGCAAATCCGACATTCCCGAAGAGCGGGCCTTGCACGGTTTGGTTCGCAGCCTGCTCCAAAATGCTGTTACCGGCATCACGGATGGATTCGTGCGTGAATTGGAAATCGAAGGAGTGGGTTTTAGGGCGCAGGCTAAACCCTCCACGGTATCGTTTTCTTTGGGATTCTCACACCCAATAGAGTTTCCGGTGCCGGCCGGAATTAAAGTGGAAACGCCCAAGCCGACGCAGGTGGTAATTAAAGGAGTCGATAAATATTTGGTTGGCCAGGTGGCGGCCAATATCAGACGTTTATTTGAGCCGGAGCCTTATAAAGGCAAAGGGGTTCGGTATAAAGGCGAACAGATCCGCCGCAAGCAAGGAAAAGCGGTGGGATAATTTTATGGCACAGCTTATCAAGAAAAGAATCGCAAAATTCAACCGGCACCTGCGGATCCGGAAAAAAATTTCAGGCACGACAGAACGCCCGCGTTTGTCAGTTCGTCGTTCTTTAAATCATATTTATTGCCAGCTGATTGATGACATCAATCAAAAAACACTTTTTGCTTTTTCTACTCAAAACAAAGAATTCCTAAAAAGTGTTCAACATTCGGGAAATGTCCAGGCGGCTTCCAAGTTGGGGGAAGTCTTCGGGCCTCAAATGATTACAAAAGGAATTAAGAAAGTGGCTTTGGATCGCGGAGGAGATAAGTACCACGGAAGAATTAAAGCGCTGGCCGAAAGCCTTCGTAAAGCAGGGTTGGAATTTTGAGTTCCGATTTATATTTGTAAACGAAACGGAGATCGATAAGAGAATCCATATGGTGAAAATTCCAAGAGAAAAGCCAAGCAAGGATCCGGCCAAAAATGTAAAAGTGGCCAATGTGTTAAAAACGGATGCCGAAACCGCGCGGGCAGCTTCCTGGGCCGGACAAGCGGAGGCCTACGAAAAAGTGATTTCTGTCAACCGCTGTTCCAAAGTGGTGAAGGGCGGAAAACGTTTTTCTTTTGCGGCCCTGGTCGTGATAGGAAATGGCAAGGGGGAAGCCGGCTTCGCCATCGGCAAAGCCAATGAAGTTTCTGATGCGATTCGTAAAGGCACGCAGCATGCTAGAAAAAATACATTCCGGGTTCCAATTAAGGGAACAACGATTCCTCACGAGGTGATTGGGCTTTACGGAGCAGGGAGAGTGATTATGAAACCTGCGGCTCCGGGTACCGGAATTATTGCCGGAGGCGCCGTGCGGGCATTATGTCAGGCTGTGGGCATCAAGGACATATTAGCTAAAAGTTTAGGCACCAATAACGCAATCAATGTTTTAAGGGCCTCCGTACAGGGTTTTCAAAGTTTGATGCAGTTTTCCACCATACCGAGTGTGCATGCAACCGCTCAAGAATCATCCGAGGCAGCTCAAAAAACAGCGGCGGATATTTCCCAAAAATTGACGGAAGAAAAAACTAAATCATTATGAACGCGAAAGTTCCTTACAAAAAAAAGAAAAAGCGCTTGGGTCGCGGCCCGAGCTCGGGACATGGGAAAACTTCCACAAAGGGACATAAGGGCCAGCTGGCGCGCTCAGGCCAGGGAAAGGGATGGTTTCCCGGATTTGAAGGGGGACAGATGCCCTTTATCCGCCGTGTTCCAAAACGCGGTTTTAATTCTCCCTTTCGCAAAAAATATTCGGTCATTAATCTCGATCAAATTGCGGACACAGGAGAAGATAAGCTTACTCCCGGGAAGGCCTTAGAACTTCGCTTAATTAGTAGAATCAAGGACGGGCTGAAAATTTTGGGCGAGGGCGATTTAAAAAAGGCCATTCATGTGGAGGCGCATGCTTTCAGTGCCAGCGCCAAACAAAAAATTGAAAAAGCAGGCGGAAAAGCAGTTGTGCTTCAATCGGTTTGAATCCAAATGGTGCTAGATGATACAAGCGCTTGCGAACGCGTTTAAAATACCTGAGCTTAGAAGCAAAATTCTTTTTACCCTCGGCATTGTTGTGATTTACCGCATAGGCGCCTACGTGCCTACGCCGGGAATTGACGGTTTTGCTCTGAACCGTTTTTTTCAAAGTATTGCGCAAACGCCGGGCGGTATGCTCTTTGGCATTATGGGAATGTTTTCCGGAGGGGCGCTTCAGAAAGCGACTATTTTTGCTCTCGGAATTATGCCCTATATTTCGGCATCCATTATTCTTCAATTATTAACCGTGGTGATTCCTCATCTGGAGAAGCTGGCGAAAGAAGGCGGGGAAGAAGGCCGGCGTAAAATTATTCAATACACGCGCTATACCACGGTGATTTTGGGAATTATTCAAACCTTCTTCATTTCGTTATGGCTTGAAAATCCCAATGCCTTTCAGGGAACGGTCATTGTGCCTCATCCGGGTTGGGGATTTCGCCTGATGACCATCCTTACGCTGACCACCGGCACCGCGTTTATTATGTGGTTGGGGGAACAAATTGATCAGCGGGGAATTGGCAACGGGATGTCGATTTTGATTACCGTAGGTATTCTTGAATCTGTGCCTACGGCGATTTGGCAAACATTTGTGTTGGTATCCCCATTGGATCCGGCGCGCCAGCAATTACCTTACTGGAAGTTGGCGATTATGGTGGTGCTGTTTGTGGCGGTTGTGCTTGGCGTCATCGCTATTATTCAAGGCCAGCGGCGCATTCAGGTTCAATACGCCAAACAAGTGCGCGGACACAGGGTGTATGGCGGAGGCAGCACATATCTGCCGCTTAAAGTGAATCAGGCAGGTGTGATTCCGATCATTTTTGCCCAGTCTGTGATTTTGTTTCCCGCGACAATCGGCGCTTTTATCCGAACCGGCTGGATGCAAAATTTTGTTCAATTTTTAAGTCCGGGTCACTGGGTTTATGAAACACTGTATGCGGTGTTTATTCTTTTCTTCACATTTTTTTACACAGCGATTACGTTTAATCCGATTGATGTTTCAAATAATTTGCAAAAGTACGGAGGGTTCATACCGGGAATTAGGCCGGGGAAGAATACGGCCGAGCATTTAGATTACACCATGACGCGCATTGCTTTTAGCGGCGCGGTGTTTTTGGCGGTGATCGCGTTAATTCCGAGCGTTTTGTCATCTCCCAAGGTGATGAATATTCCGTTTTTGATCGCCAGTTTTTTTGGCGGCACCGGCCTTTTGATTATCGTGGGTGTGGTTTTGGATACGGCCAAAGCCATTGAAAGCCAATTGCTGATGCGGCATTACGAGGGTTTTTTGAAAAAAGGTAAAATTAAGGGACGCCGATGAGGCTGGTGTTCGTAGGTCCCCCGGGGGCGGGCAAGGGAACGCACGCAAAAATTTTAAGCAATCGGCACAAAATTCCTCATATCTCTACGGGAGATATTCTCCGTGCCCGGATTAAAGATGGATCGGATATTGGTAAGATTGCCAAGTCGTATGTGGAGTCAGGCGGCCTCGTTCCGGATGAAGTCGTGATTCAAATGATGAAAGAGCGTCTTCAAGAAGAAGATACAAAGCAAGGATTTATTTTGGACGGCTTTCCGAGAACCTTAAGGCAGGCCGAGGCATTTGATAGAGCGCTCAAGCAATTAAGCATTCGATTGACTGCGGTAGTTGATTTTAAAGCATCTTTGAAAACCGTGCTGAGGCGGCTTACCGGCAGGCGTGTCTGTCCGAAATGCAATACGAATTACCACGTGGTCAATATGCCGCCCAAGAAAAATAATATGTGCGATGTATGCGGTGAAGCTTTAGTTCAAAGAAAAGATGACCTGGAAGAGACGATTCGCAAAAGGCTGGAAGTGTACGATAAAGACACTCAGCCTTTAGTGGATTACTACCGGAACACGGGATTGCTTCAGATAGTGAATGCGGATTTGGAAGTGGAAGATTTGGATAAAGAGCTGGAAAGCACTTTAAAGTCTCTTACAGCGGTTTGAGATGGTTTCTTTGAAATCGGAAAGAGAAATAGCGCTGATGCGTGAAAGCGCCAAGGTGCTCAAAGAAGTTTTCATCCGGTTGAAAGATTTTGTGAAGGCCGGACTGAGCACCAAAGAAATTGATTTGAAAGCGGAGAAAATCATTCGTTCTTTAAAGGGCCAGCCGGCTTTTTTAGGATATTATGATTTTCCGGCCAGTGTTTGCACTTCCATCAATGAACAGGTGGTGCATGGCATCCCTTCTTCAAAACGGATATTGAAAGAGGGAGATATTTTGAGTTTAGATATCGGCGTTCGGTACAAAGATTATTGTAGCGACGCGGCCAGAACATGGCCTATCGGGCAAGTTTCAAAAGAGGTATTGCAGTTAATTGACGTGACGCGCGCATCATTCTTCGAAGGCATGAAGGCGCTGCAACTTAAATCCCGAATAGGGGATGTTTCGAGTGCTATACAAAAATATGTGGAAAACCGTGGATATACAGTAGTGCGGGATTTTGTGGGGCATGGAATCGGGCGCTCGTTGCATGAGGACCCACAAGTGCCCAATTATGGTGAGCCGGGAAGAGGCTTAGTGATTCAAGAGGGATTGGTGGTTGCCATTGAGCCCATGGTAAACAGGGGTAAGCACCGGGTCAAAATTTTAGAGGATGGTTGGACGGTAGTGACTTTGGATGGAAGTATATCGGCGCATCATGAAGAAACTGTGGCTGTTACAAAAAACGGCCCTGAAATTTTAACGCAATTTGAAAATTGAGGATAGTAGACAGAGGCGGTTCTCTTTATAAAGGGGAATCGAAGACGGTTTTCTCGATGGAGAACCGTCCCGCGTCTCTCAGAGTCTCTCCTCCGTTGAATCAAACAGAAAGGCAACCCATTGAGTCCTAAGGAAGATGCCATTGAGGTAGAAGGAATCGTCGTGGAGCCCTTGCCCAATGCAATGTTTCGTGTTGAGCTTGCCAACGGTCATAAAGTGCTGGCTCATATTTCCGGAAAAATGAGAATGCATTATATAAAAATCCTTGCGGGGGATAAGGTAAAAGTAGAGTTATCTCCTTACGATTTAAACCGCGGAAGAATTACATTTCGAGTGAAATGAGAGGAAGGGCATGAAAGTAAGAAGCTCAGTAAAAAGAATTTGTGATAAATGCAAAATAGTCCGGCGCCGCAGAGTGGTTTATGTGATTTGCGAAAATCCTAAACACAAACAGCGCCAGGGATAAAGAAGACAGATAGGACAAAGAAAACATATGCCTCGATTGCTTGGTATTGACATCCCGAAAGAAAAAAGAATGGATATTGCCATCCGTTATATTTACGGAATCGGCCCTCAACTGGGAAGAGAAGTGCTGGACGAAGCCGGTATCGGTTACGAAAGGCGCGCCAAAGATTTGACGGAAAAAGAAATCTCCGCTATTACCGCAGTGATTCAAAAAAATGGATATAAAGTAGAAGGTGATTTACGGCGCGAGGTTCAGCAGAATATAAAAAGGCTTATCGATATCAAGTGTTATAAAGGAAACCGGCATCTGAAAGGGCTTCCGGTGCGCGGGCAAAGGTCGCATACCAATGCCCGTACCCGAAAAGGCCCGCGCAAAACAATCGGCGGGTTAAAGAAAGCCGCCCCTTCAGCGGGTTAATGAGGCTCAAAGGAGAATTTTAGATGGCTAAAAAAGGCAAAAAATTAGCGGGCATCGCTAAAGGCGTGGCGCATATTCAAGCTACGTTTAATAACACCATTGTGACGATAACGGATGCAAAGGGCAACGCCGTGTGCTGGTCAAGCGCCGGTGCCGCCGGTTTCAAAGGCTCTAAAAAATCAACCCCGTTTGCGGCGCAAGTGGCTTCTGAACAAGCGGCCAAAAAAGCTGTGGAGTTAGGTCTTAAAGAAGTAGAAGTGTTTATTAAGGGACCTGGTTCTGGCCGTGAATCTGCGATTCGGGCCTTACAAAGTGCGGGGCTTAATGTGAGCGCCATTAAAGATTGCACGCCAATTCCGCATAATGGATGCAGGCCTCCGAAAAGAAGAAGGGTCTAATTTTGGCAGGGACTGTTCTCAAGAAGAGAGCCGTCTCTATCACCAGAGAGGAGAATACGGAGTGGGACGTTTAATTGAACCAAAATGCAAGCAGTGCCGGAGAGAAGGACTGAAGCTCTACTTGAAAGGGATGCGCTGTTTTTCCGATAAGTGCGCGATTGAGAAAAGAAATTTTGCGCCAGGCCAACATGGCAAAGGCCGCACAAAATTGTCCGATTACGGAATTCAATTGAGAGAAAAACAAAAGATGAAAAAGTTTTATGGCGTATTGGAGCGCCAATTCCGTAAAAATTTTCATGAAGCCTCCCGCATGAAGGGGGTTACCGGAGATAGTCTCATTCAACTGATGGAACGCCGGCTGGATAATGCGATCTACAGGCTGCTTTGGGCGTTATCCCGCGCTGAAGGGCGCCAAATGGTTCATCATAAGAAGATATTTGTCAATGGGGTGCTTGTAGATATTCCTTCTTATCTGGTTTCTCCCGGGGATGAAATCACTGTCCGCCGTGAGGAATCCACCGAGAAAAGGATTCGCGGCGTAATAGAGAAAAAGAAAGATTACGCCATTCCGGCTTGGCTTGAATCAAATCAAGAAAAACTTCAGGCAAAAATCATTCGTATGCCGGAAGAGCAAGACGCAGGACTGCCGGTTGAAGTACAGCAAATCATCGAATTGTATTCTAAGTGAGGGGTCGGGGGATTTCTTCGATCTTTGTGGTTATCCTTAGTATCCTGTTTCCTAAGTTCGTATAGGGATAAAGGAAAAATATAATCTAACAGGCGGCCCCTCTCCCTCGCAAGAGGGAGAGGGATCAAGGCCTGCCGGCAGGCAGGGTGAGGGTGGGTGGCGAAAAGGGCACGAAATTCCAAACCCTCACCCCTTCCCCTCTCCTTGCCCGCCTCGGCGGGTCCGCCTTTGGCGGAGAAGGGAGAGGGGCCGCGAGTTAAGGTATTTAAATCCTATACGAACTTAGGAAACAGAATATTAGATTTCCCGGCCGGAGTTTACCCCCGGTTTAACCCGGGGCCGGGATGACAATAAAAATGAAGTCATAAGAAGGAGACTCAAAAAATGGGAATTCGCTGGAAGACCTTTGAAACGCCGAAGCGTTTAGAATGTGACAAAAATACGCTGACGCTTACGTACGGTAAGTTTGTTGCGGAACCTTTTGAGAAAGGTTTTGGAACGACAATAGGCAATTCGCTCAGAAGAGTGCTGTATTCTTCCATTGAAGGCGCTGCAGTTACCTCAATTAAAGTAGAAGGAGCTCTGCACGAATTTTCTGCCCTTGAGGGTGTTTATGAAGACACGGCGCAGATCATCCTGAATTTAAAAGGGCTGGTTTTAAAATATCACGGCAAGGGCGCAAAGAAAATTTCCCTGAATATAAAAAAGAAAGGGGAAGTGACTGCGCGCGATATCCAGACTGATGAAACCGTGGAAATTGTAAATCCGGATCTCCATATTTGCACCCTTACGAAGGATATAAAATTTTCCATGGAAATGGACATCGCACGGGGCCGGGGTTATGTTCCTGCCGATAAAAACAAGCAGGAGGATAATCCGATTGGTGTGATTCCGATTGATTCTATTTTTTCTCCGGTTAAAAAGGTTAATTATCATGTGGAAGAAACCCGTGTTGGACAGGTGACGGATTATGACCGCTTGATTATCGAAATTTGGACCAATGGGGCATTAACTCCGGAAGAGTGCATGTTATATGCTTCCAATATTCTCCAACGGCATTTGGACATTTTCGTCAATTACGGCGAAATTCCGGTGGAGGAGGAAGAAGAGGAAGAAGAAGTAGACAAGGAATTTATGGATCTCATTAATAAGCCCATCTCCGAATTGGAGCTTTCTGTTCGCAGCGCCAATTGCCTGGAGGCGGCCAGTATCAAAACTATCGGTGATTTGATTCAGAAAAGCGAGCCGCAGATGCTGAAGTACAAGAATTTTGGAAAAAAATCACTGAGTGAAATTAACGCAATTCTCTCCGGCATGGGTTTGGCCCTGGGAATGGATATTCAGAAAAGGTTAACTAAAAAGCATGAGACACCGGCGTAATACCGCAAAACTTGGCGTAAAAACCGCGCATCGGCGGGCGTTGTTGGCCCACATAGTGGAAGGGCTGGTAGAACATGAGCGAATCCGGACCACTATAGATCGGGCCAAAGAAGCCCGCCGCCTTGCCGAGCATTTAATTACCGTGGCGAAGCAAAACACATTGCATGCCCGGCGCCAGATTCTCTCCGCTTTATATTCTGAGAGCATCGCTAAAAAATTGTTCGAGAGGGTAGCGCCCGCTTTCCGCGGTGTGAACGGGGGATATACCCGCATTATCCGCCAAGGCGCGCGTCCCGGAGACGGCGCTCAAATGGTGTTTCTGGAATTTACCCAATCGATTGAGGCCGAGGCAAAACCCAAAACCGCCAAAAAGGAGCAAGCGCAGAAGAAAAAGTGGGAAGACATTCCTTTGGTGAAAAAAGAGAAAATCGAAGAAGCCAAAAAAGAGAAAGAGAAGTCTAAAAAAGGAGATCTCCTGGAAGAAGAAAAGAAAAAAGGAGGATTCTTGAGCAAGCTTAGGAAATTCCTTAAAGGGGAAAAGTAATACTTCCTGGCTATGAAAACCATTCAATTTTCCCATCGTATTGAGCAAGTCGGGCCCTCACAAACGCTCGCCATTACCCATAAAGCTAAAAAAATGAAGCAAGAAGGGCATGACGTTATTTCCTTCGGCGCCGGCGAGCCTGATTTAGACACTCCGGAATTTATAAAAAATGCGGCCATTGATGCTCTGAAAAAGGGCATGACGAAGTACTCCCCCACCTCCGGCCTTCCCGATTTTAAAAAAGCCATCATTGAAAAATTTGAAAAAGACAACGGATTAAAATACAGCTCCGACGAAATCATTGTTTCCAACGGGGCAAAACATTCTTTATTTAACGCCTTCCAGGTGCTGCTCAATGAGGGGGATCAAGTGCTGATTCCGTCTCCGTATTGGCTGAGCTACCCCGAAATGGTGCGTCTTTCAGGCGGAGAGCCGGTGTTTATAGAAACAAATGAATCAGACCGGTTTAAAATAAAACCGAAAGACTTGGAAAATAAAATCAGCTCTCGCGCAAAAGTGCTGGTGATCAATTCTCCTTCCAATCCCACCGGGGTCATTTATGACCGTTCTGAACTTGAAGAAATCAGTCGTATTGCCGTAAAACACGGGCTTTTTGTCATCAGCGATGAAATTTATGAAAAGCTCATTTATGACGGCAAAAAACATGTTTCGATTGCTTCTTTAAATACCGAAATCAAAAATGTGACGCTCACCGTAAACGGAATGAGCAAAGCCTATTCCATGACGGGCTGGCGATTGGGTTATTTGGCCGGCCCTCGAGAAATTGTTGAGAAAATGGACAATTTTCAAAGCCATGCCACATCCAATCCCAATACCTTTGCCCAGTACGGCGCCGTGGAAGCTCTATTAAAAGGTGGCGAAGAAATAGCCAAAATGCGTGATGTGTTTGAAACAAGGCGTAATTTGATGGCTCGGGAACTGGACAAAATTTCAAAATGTTCCTACGTTTGCCCGGACGGCGCTTTTTATTTCTTCGTGAATATTTCAAAGACAGGCATGGACGGCGCCCGGTTTGCGGAAAAACTTCTCGAAAAACAGGTAGTGGCTGTGGTGCCCGGGGATGTGTTTGGCAGCGCCCGGCATATTCGTTTGAGTTTTGCCACCTCGGAGCAAAATATTATGAAAGGCATTTCCCGCATTGCTGATTTCTTAAAGTAATTTTCCGTTCTCGAGGCCCCCGGCGTACTATAATCTCTGCATGACCCTGGAATTTAACGTATTGCGTATTGCTGTTGGCGACAAGACTTCGCATGAACTCCTTCGGGACGGGCTCAGGACATCCGGATATATCGAAACCCATTATGTTTCCCGGCCGGGCGAATTCTCTTTTCGCGGTTTTTTGTTGGATATTTTCCCGCTCACCTATAAATTCCCGGTGCGCATTGCCTACCAGGCAGATGAAGTAGAAAGCATCCGCGATTTTTCTCCCACGAGTTCCAAAACATTCAACGCGTACACCTCAGTACAAATTCTCCCGGTAAGCGACGCATACCAAAAGCACCTTTCAGGATATGAAAAACAGATCGAAGACAAAGAGCCTTTAGAGAATTTGATTCAAATTCGCCGGGGCGATTATGTGGTTCATTTGAAATACGGCATCGCAAAATTTTTGGGGGCCAGACAACTCAAAATTGTCAAAGAAGCCAAGCGCTACTTAGCCCTGGAATTTGCCAATAAGGAAATTTTATATCTGGAGCCCTCCGAAGTACGCATGATGGAGCGGTATATCGGATTAAGAAATAAAGAGCCGCGCCTGACACGCCTCCATACAAAAGACTGGGTGCGGATAAAAGAAAAAACGCGCTTGGCCATCAAAAATCTAGCCCAGGATCTTTTAGAACTTCAGGCCCGCAGAAGCGTGCTCAAGGGACTGAAAAGCACAAGTGACGGGGAATGGATGCGCAAATTCGTCAAAGAGTTTCCTTTCGAGGAAACGCCGGATCAGACGAAAGCTTGGGGCGAAGTGCGAAAAGATATGGAAGAGGAAAAGCCCATGGACAGGCTTCTTTGCGGGGACGTGGGATTTGGAAAAACAGAAATCGCCATGCGCGCGGCGTTCAAAGCGGTGATGAGCGGGAGGCAAACGGTGTTTTTAGTCCCAACGACGGTGCTTGCTGAGCAGCATTATTTATCCCTTTCCAGGCGCGTTCAGAATTTCCCCGTGCGCGTGAAGGCGCTTTCCCGCTTTCAATCGAAAGGCGAACAAAAGGCGGTTGTGGAAGGATTAAAAAGCGGCGAAATCGATATCGTGATCGGCACACACCGGCTGCTATCCCCGGATATTTCTTTTAAAAATTTGGGATTAGTCATTATTGATGAAGAACAGCGTTTTGGGGTAAAACATAAAGAAAAATTAAAACACCTTCGCGAACTGGTCGACATTCTCACGCTCACGGCAACACCGATTCCCAGAACTCTCTATTTATCCTTAGTCGGCTCAAAAGACATGTCCACGATTAATACGCCGCCTGACGTGCGGTTGCCTGTTCAAACGGAAATTATTCATTTTGACGAAGTAAAAATCACCCAGGCGATCCGGGAAGAATTATCCCGGGAAGGGCAAATTTATTTTGTGCATAACCGGGTCGAAAGTATCGAGAGAATTTATGAGCGGTTAAAGAAACGACTGCCCGACGTTCGTTTTGGCGTGGCCCACGGCCAACTGCATCCCAGAGATTTGGAAGAGGTCATGATTCTGTTTATCAACGGAAAATTGGATTGCTTGATTGCGACAAATATTATCGAATCGGGCCTGGATATCCCCAACGCGAACACCATTTTTGTCAATCGTGCGGATACCTTTGGATTGGCTGATTTGTATCAACTGCGCGGCCGGGTGGGGCGCTTTACTCAAAAAAGGAAGGCCTATGCCTATTTGATTGTTCCCGGAAATGCGGAAATGACGGAGGATGCGGCAAAAAGAATCTCTGCGATTGAACGGTTCACCGAATTAGGTTCCGGTTTCAAGATTGCAATGGAAGATCTGGAAATCAGGGGAGCGGGCAATATTTTAGGTTCGGAGCAAAGCGGTTTTATCTATCAGGTGGGATTCGACTTATATTGCCGGCTGCTCGCGCAAACGATTGAAGAGGAGAAAAAGCGATTGAAATTGAAATGACACAGTTAGACAATAGGGGCCGGACACTGAGAGATGGCACCTTTCTATAACATAAACATAAAAGGTAACCGTTCAGAGTGGGTGTCATTCCGGCGAAGGCCGGAATCTTAGAGCTCAAAAACAAGATTCCTGCTTTCGCAGGAATGACACAAAAGTAAGACCCCAGCCGGAGTTTACTCTCGAATGCTTTAATCGAGGGCCGGAATGACATCCACTCTGAACAGTTACATTTTCAGCTTGCTTTTCATTCATTATAAATTTTTTCGAGATTCCAGGCCATGGATCTGGAATCCAGGCTGACTTTGTAGATGCCCCCGTCGGAAACAAGCTGAAATAGGTGATAAAAATTATCGCCGCGTTGTTCTTGCCAGCGGTAGCTGATGTCTTGGACCGAATGCTTGCGTGAGTTCCAGATAAACCACACGGGCCGCACCTCGCCCCTGCGAAAAACAGCGCCTACTTCGATTGTTTGCGATACATCCGTAACCATAATGCCTCCTGTGTGTTTGATCCTTGTTACCCCACGCTTTTTTGGGCCATTTCCACGCGATTACGGCCTTTTCGTTTTGCCCGGTACAAGGCGTCGTCGGCGCGTTTGATCAACTCCTCAATATCATTGTCCGACTCAAGCCAGGAAACACCCAAACTCACCGTCACTTTGTATGAATAATTTTTCCATTCATAACTTTCTATATTCTTGCGGATCCGCTCGGCGATTTCCAAGGCTTCTTCTATTTTTGTATCCGGAAGCATCATAATCATTTCTTCCCCGCCGTAGCGGGCCGAAACATCAGTTTCCCGCCCGCTCGAGCGAAACACGCGGGCTGTGTCCCGTAAAATCAAATCTCCGGTTTGATGCCCGTATTGATCGTTGAAATTTTTAAAGTGGTCAATATCCAGCATAATCACACAAAGCGGCTTTTTCTTTTCTTCGGATACATGAAACTCAGCCTCCAGGAGCCCCTTGAAATGCGCAAGATTGAAAAGCCCGGTAAGACTGTCGCGTGTGGCCATGCGGAAAAAACGGTTGCGTTCTACGGCCAGTGAAATCTGGGAATAAAACAGGAGCACGATATAGCTGGCTACAATCGCCATCACGGGATAGACAACGCTCACCCAAAGCCGGGCGAACGCAAAACAGGCAAACGCAATCGCCAGGTAAGCGCCGATTACCAGAAACACAAAGAGAATGCCCGTCATCGGCTTCAGCCGCAAAAGCCCCAACGTCGTCACGAGGCTCGCTAGAAGCAGAATCATTGCGTTTGTTGCCCTTCCGCTTGTGCGCATCCAATTTTTCTTGAGCAAGTTCTGAAGCACATTGGCATGAAGCCCTATTCCCGGATACACAGACTCAAACGGCATCGGCTTTAAATCCGTAAGGCCGATTCCCGTCATACCCACAAGCGTTAAGGTATCGCGGAATGAGCCCAGTTCTATGGAAGGCGCCTTGCCTTCCTTCTCGTACCGGAACGATTGAATCACATTAGCGAACGAATAATGCCGGAACGTGTCTTTCCAGTATCCGCTCCAATTAATGAGCATCTGATTTTGCCCGTCCACTTCTACTTCCATTTCTTTACCCCCATGAAGCGGGATGATGATTTTTCCTTTTTGATAACGAAGGTCCTCAAAATCCGCGCCCACAATATTCAGAAAAAATGAAAGGGCAACGGCCGGATACAGTTTCGAGTCGCGTTCAATCACAAGCGGGATTCTTCTGAAAACACCGTCCGGGTCAGGCTGCACATTGATATGCCCCATTCCCTTGCAGCTTTCAGCGAATAGCCGAATCGGTTGATACACTTCGCCATAAACAAATTTTCCGGCTTCATTTTCCGTTTCAAAAGCATAGGGCAAATAGACACAGTCGGAAAGTTTCAGCGCCATAGCCAGCACTTCATCTTCACCGGAAACGCTGGGCTCGGGAAAGAGCACGTCATAGAGAAGACCCCGGACACCCGATTCATAAAGAATGGAAATCAACGCCCCGTGGTAGGTTCTGGGCCAAGGCCAGCGGCCAAATACCTGAACGCTTTTATTATCGATTTCTATAATTGAAATTTGAGGAAGCGAAGGCTCGGCGCCCCGAAGCTTAAAGCGCAGGTCGTAGGAAAGCATTTCAAGAGGATGCAGCCAATCAAAAATAAATAAAACCAGAATGATAAAGGCGCCGGATGTGCCCGCAATTATTTTCCGCAAAGTATTTTTTTGAGCCTCAACCATACTTGCCTTTCAATGCCGTGCAGAAAGCCATCCACGCAGCACCCGCGACAACTCTTCATAATTTTCTACGCGCGCATCCGGCTGAATATCGCAAGACGGGCGCTTTTTCTCGTGCCGGGCGCGCCAAAAAAGATGAATGCTCTTTATTCCGGCCCGGCGGGCGCCTTCAATATCTACGTCCATTCTGTCGCCAATCATGACGGATTCAGCGGCCCGGACACCGAGAGGCTCCAAAGCCGAATGAAAAATCCGGGGATCGGGTTTGGCGGCTCCACAATCCATTGAAGTAGTAATACTATGTATGTATTGATTCAATCCCAATTGACGCACCAGTTGCCGAATATCCCGGCTGTTAGAATGAATCGTGTTGGAAACAATGACAATAGGCAGACGCGAAAATTCTTCTAAAAAATCCCGTACGCCCGGCACAGGACAAAGCGCCATGTCCGAGAGGCGCTTGCCTTCTTCTTCCACCACAATCGTATCGCCGAAATCCATCAAAAGCGCCTTAATCATGTTCTTCTTCTTTTTTCTTTTCCTTTTCCTTAAAGTTCAAATGGGCTCCGACGCCATCCGAGCAATCTTCGAACAAGCCGCATTTGGGGCAGCGAAGCTTGCAATGATTGCCCCACAACACCGTGCCGCACCGAGGACAGAAATGTCTGTTGTCATCCGTCATAAAAAAAAGTGACAGTCACTATCTCCGCATTTACCGGGGGAGTACTTCTACATGATTCGCGGAGGCCGGCTGGGCGCTAAACGACCGCATAAATTCCTCAACTCCTTGTTTCCATTTTCCTTGCGTAAAATAAATCCAGGCTAGGCGGCGGCGCACCGTAGGCGTAGCGTGCAAGGCCAAAGCCTTTTGAAACGTTTTCTCGGCTTTCTCGGGGCGGTGCTGTCTGAGATAAATTTCCCCTAAAAATAAATACGTTTTTTCCTGCCCTGGATCAATATCTACCGCCATTAAGTAGCTTTTTTCAGCCAGAGAAAATTTTTTCTGATCATAATATAAGTTGGCCAGCTCAAAACGCGGCAAAAACCGGTTGGGCTTCACATGAATCAACCCGGTTAAACGTTCTTCCGCCTGGGTATAATCTTTCTTGGCTTTCGCGAGGCGCGATAAGGCCAAAATAGCTTCTTCATTAATGGGATCCCAGTCGATAGCCTGCTCGTAGGTTTTTATAGCCTCCTCCGGCTTTCCTTCCTGCTCCGCCAGCTGCGCCAGTGAAAAATAGGATTTGAGTTGTTTGGGTTTTAACCGGATAGATTGCTCATAGGCCTCACGCGCCTGGGTCCATTTTTTGGTTTTTTCGAGCACCTTGCCGTACTGGAAGAAGTTTTCCGGTGACTTGGAATTTGCTTCCACCGCCTTTTTAAGTGATTCCTCGGCCCTGAGAATATCGCCCAGCTCTAAATAAATTTTTCCTAAATCGTAGTACGCTAGATCAAATTGGGGAAAGACTTCAAGAATTTTTTGATATTCCCGGATGGCCTCATTATATTTTTTCTCCGTGAATAATTGCTGCGCCGTATCGTACTTTTCTCCCATGCGCACCAGTTTTTCAACGGATTCAACGGCCGCGCGAATTTCCGGCTGATCCGGCCTGAGGGAACCGGCCTTTTTATAATGTTCCAGCGAGCGCTTATAATCCTGCCGGTCTGAATAAATAATAGCCAAATTCACTTGCGCGTCAAAAAATGCAGGATCCATATCCACCACTTTTTCGTACACATTCACCGCCCGGTCTATATCGCCCAATAAAGAATATGTGCGCGCCAAATCAAATTGAAACATCGCGTTTTTCGGCTCCAGGCGCGCCGCACGCCGGAAATGGATCACGGCTTCCTGAAATTGTGAAAGACGATTGAGCAAAATGCCGACGTGCCAATAAATTTTTGCATTGTCCGGGTCTATTTCAATAGCTTTCTCATAAACCCGCACCGCTTTTTCATATTCCCCTTCATCGCTATACACAGAACCCAGCAGCAAGTACCCATCCGCATTTTCCGGAGCCTTGGCAATCAACTGGTCAAATACCTGAGCCGATTCACCGGCCTTCCCCTGCTTTTTGAGAATCCAACCTTTTAATTGATAACTTTCCAGCCTGTCCGGATAAACGCTCAATGCCTTATTAATGCTGGCCAGGGCCTCTTCAAATTTTTCTTCTTTAAAATAATTAAGCGCCAACTGATAATGCGCCAATTCCAAATCCGGCACCTTCTCAATAATGTGACGCAACTCGGCGGAAGATTCTCCCACCTGCCCCGATTTACGAAGGTCCATGGCTTTTTTAACCCGGGCCTCCACTTCCAACAAGTCTTTCAGCGCCTGGATAATTTGCTCTACCTCGGGATGATTCGGCTCAATCTCAAGGGCCTTCTCATAATATTGAATCGCCCCTTGATAATCGTTTAATTTTTCAGACACAATGCCCAAATTTAAATAGGCCTCATACAGTTTGGGATCTAACTCAACGGCCTTTTTATATTGGGTGAGCGCCTGCGGATAATTTTTCATGAGAAAATAGGTGTATCCCAAATCAAAATGATAGAAAGCGTCCTTCGGATCCAGAGAAATGGCGGTTTCAAACTTCTTGACGGCCTGCTCATGCTTTCCGATCTTATTGTAAATAATGCCCAAGTTGCGATGCGCTTCAGCCAGGGATGGATCATATTCCAACGCCTTTTCAAATTTTTGCATCGCCAAATCCAGTTTTCCCTGCTCCACCTCAAGTACGCCAAAATTCAAGTACACGTACGGATTCATGGAAGGCTTTGAGGCTAATTCTTTATAGCCGGCTTCCGCCTCTTTGAACCGGCCCGCGCGGTGATGTTCCAGCGCCTTTTCTAATTTTTGATCTTCAAGCTCAACGGTATCAGGCGCGCCTGCGTAGGCGGCTGGAATAAAAGAGGGAAAAGCTAAGACAAGAATGGCTGCCCATGTAAGGAAGAACTGAGGGTTCATGAAGTTACGTCGTATGCCCAATGAGAACGCTAAAAATCCCCGTTGGCTCCGGATATTCCTCAAACCGCTTATAGCCATATTGAGACAAGATGGTCTTTAATTGTCCGGGACTGCGGTAATGTAAATGAAATCCCAATGTTCTTCTCAAGAAACGGTCAATACCGTGCCTCGGCTCAATGGAGCTGATCAAAATAGAACTCTTTGGATTTTTAACACGGCCCATAATCTGAAAAAGCCGGAGCATGTTTGCCTCAGACAAATATTCAATCAACCCGATCATTTCTATAATCTGGGGCGAAATACGAATCTTATCTTCAATATGAGCGGCATCGGACTGAATAAAAGAAACCTCCTCAGTTAGCCCCAGCTCCTCGGCATGTTGCCGCCCAAAATGCATCGCGTCTTCATCCAAATCAAAAAGCTGGGCTTTCAGTTCCACTGCGGCATCTCTTTCTTTTAACACGGGAAGAATATTATTTCCGGAGCCGCACCCAACCGCCACCAATCGGATCGAATGCTCATCGCGATAAAGCTCGATCAATTGCCTGAGCGCTTCACGAACCAGCTTTTGCCTGTTTTTTAAACCCATGGGAAAGGAGATGTAATGCTGCACCATAAAATCAACCATGCTGCGCGGTTTGGTTTCATAATGGGCCAGCATCGATTTCCAACTTCCCGGATCCTGCTCAAGTTGAATTAAAATTTGATTGCCACCGGAAAGTTTTCTAAAAAACCCTAAAATGGTCCGGGTGAACACATAATTTAAAACAGGATTGACAAAGATCACCTTTAAAAAATTGTCAAACGAGGAAGGTTTTTCCAGCTTCAGGCGCTCGATATTCATAATAACTTTTTTCTCGAAATCAGCTTGATTTTCAGATATAGCCACTGCCATATAACCATCCGCCTCCGGCGGAAAAATCTCAAAAACAAGACCCCAGTCGGAGCTTACCCTCGAGTACTTGAATCGGGGGCTGGTGCGAGGCAACAGGGGCAAGGCATTACTTTTTTTGGATGCACCCTTGCCAGATCACATGACCCACAAAAAATGGCCCCAACGATTGAATATATTTGGACGTTTGTTCTGTCTTGCGCATCTCTTGGACCAGGCGCGAAATGGGATACAACTCTTTTCCCAAAAGCCCGATCACAAACTCGTTGTCACGCGCATCCAATCCATGACAAGCTAAACGGATATCTTGCACGTGTCCCGCCTCGGCAAAACGCCTTCCCATCGAACCGTGCTCCATCAATATCCTGCGCTGATCGTCCTTAGACAAAAGCTCAAATTCGCTTTTGCGCCGGAGCGGATACCACACGGCCCAGGGCCAAGTGGGATCAAGCGCACAGCGGCGGGGACGGCGCATGAGCCAGTCCTCTAAATCTTGCTCAAAACCCGAAGAATAGGTGCGGCCCAACATCGTCATTTCAGATCGCAGGCTAAGTCCGGCAAAGAGCTCTTCCGTCAGTAAGGTCCGGGTTTGTTGGGCAAATCCGGCTGGGTCCTCAGCAAAGGAAAGGAGTGCAATTCCCTGAGGATCATTGATATCTGCATACAGCACGGCTTCGGCGCGCGAGTCTTCTAAAATGTGAACAAGTTTACGAGGCTCTGAGCGAAAACCGGTAAATACCAAAAGCTGGCAATAAAGGCGCCGGTTGCTTACCTGCCGGATTCCCTGTTTCGTAGCGCCATATTCTTGAATATCTAAAGCTTCACCGGAAACTGCTTGCGGCGAATGAGAACCTTTGGTTGTTTGCTCCATCAGAAGTCTCCTCTTCTTCTCTTATTGAACTCCAACTTTTAAGAGCAAATCTCCCCGCTTGTCACAGCAGGGGCAAATTTTTCCATGACCGCGCACTCGAAGCGTTTGGCCGTCCTTCAGTCCCACGGGAATAGTGACGGCTATGGTTTTCCCGTCTCGCGTCTTGATCATAATTTTTCCGCCGCGCCGGGCCCGCTCCGAAGAAATTTTAGCCGAAATTCGTATATCGGTATCCGCCTTTTCCGGCCGGCCATATTCTTGCTCTTCAATATCTTCATCAAATCCGCCGGTTGTATAGTACCGCGCCTGAGCTCCCCGGCCGCCGCGCCGGGCACCTCCAAATACATCCCCAAACAAATCGCCCAAATCAATCCCGCCGAAAGATTGTTTTTGGCCGCGCATGGCGTTCAGAAAATCATCAAAATTAAACCCTGAAGTATACGCCCCGCCGCCGGCACCGGGACGGAACCCGCCCCCGGGCCGCGCGCCCCCGGCTCCGGCAAATCCGCTTTTGCGAAATAGATCGTATTCCTGGCGGCGTTTGGCATCCGACAACACATAATAAGCTTCGGAAACTTCTTTGAACTTTTCTTCGGCTTGCTTGTTGCCGGGGTTTTTATCCGGATGGAATCGAATGGCGAGCTTGCGATACGCTTTTTTGATCGGTTCTATATTTGCGCTTTCCGGAACTTCCAAAACTTTATAATAATTTTTGTCCCCTGTCATGAGATCTCTCGAAGATAAGGAACGGCTCTCCCCCGAGAGAGAACCGTCCCCGGAGCACTTACTCCGTTACTTTTGCCAGAACCAGGCCGGCCAAAATATAGCCGATCACCACATCCGCCATGTGTAACAGCGTCGCCAGGCAAGGATAGCCTGACCAGTTCCATGCCGGAAGATAACCCAGAATAGCCACTGCGACTGAAAAAACAACGAGGAACAAATACCGGCCTGAATAAGTTTTAAGTTTAGCTTGAAGCAAAAGCCACACGGCCAAAAGCGCCCCAGCCAGTTGCATCAGAAATGCCTTCACAAAAAGAAGCACGAGAGAACCGATTCCTTTGGGATTCACTACAATATATCCCATCGGCCCGTGCTCCATTTGCGCGCACGCTTGCTTCCCTAGCTCTTGCTGCGCTTGCGGACTTGCGGTTTTGTGCTTTGGACAACTGGGGAAAGTGTAAATCCCCGCGATTTGCGCATCCACATTCAGCATGACTGTGGTTTGCACAGCCGCTTCGTCCGTAAACTGTTTCATTTGTGCTACATGAAAAGGAAGTACCATCCAGGAAATAGCGCCCCAGGCAAACACAATAATGCCGCCAAGTACGCCGCCTATCACTAATTTTTTGAACATATTTCCTCCGGTTGTTATCGATTATGAAAAAAGGGAAAAAAGTGACAGTCACTAAAGTGACAGTCACTTTTTTCCTAATACTGAATGAGTGAAAAAACAGGGTATTTCTTAAGTTTAGCGCGGCCTTTGAGAAAGGTGAGGTCGATGAGAAAACCGAAAGCTTCTACTTTGCCGCCCAACTTTTCCACGAGACGCGCCACCGCGCTTGAAGTACCGCCCGTGGCTAAAACATCGTCAATCACCAACACCCTGTCTCCCTTGGAGATAGCGTCTTTATGAACTTCTAAAGAATCTTTGCCATATTCTAGATTGTAAGAAACGGAAACGATTTTGTGCGGGAGTTTCCCTTTTTTGCGCACCGGCACAAAGCCTACGCCCAGGCAACTGGCAACAATGGGAGCGAATATAAATCCGCGCGACTCGACCCCGATGACCACATCCACATCAAATTTGGCGGCCTCCTCGGCAAATAAATCACAAACCAGTTTCAAGCACTCGGCATCTTTAATTAACGTAGTGATGTCCTTGAAGACAATTCCCTTTTTGGGAAAATCAGCGATATCACGAATTCTCTCCTTAAGGCGAGCCACCTGAATCACTGTAGGCACTTTTTTTTCCTCATACGCCTTTAGAGCCTGTCCGGTTATCAAATTTCGAAGCGAAATTGTAATTATTTAGCGTTCTGAGGTAAGCGGAAGGCTATTGTCTCCTCCACGCGGCCCCTCTCCCTTTTAAGGGAGAGGGGAAGGGGTGAGGGTTCGAAATTGCGTGCCCTTTTGACCACCCACCCTCACCCTTAATCCCTCTCCCTCTCGCGAGGGAGAGGGGCCGCGAACCTCGAGCGGGCTAAACAATTACGCGAAATTTGATAACCAGATAGGCTCTTAATATACATAATTCTCAAGCTTGTCGTGTTCTACCATTAATTGCGACTTGATTTTGCGAATCGCAATGCCTTCTATTTGCCGCACTCGCTCGCGGGTGATATTAAACTGTTTCGCTGTTTCCTCAAGCGTGCGCGGCTCCAAACCCCGCAAACCAAAACGAAGGACAATCACTTTTCTCTCCCGTTCATCCAGACAGTCGAGCAAATGATCAATCCGTTCTGTTTTGAAAATTTCATCGGTATCATGAATCGGCCTGTCGTAATTTTCATCCTGAATCACGTCAATAAGCTCGGCGGCTCCGTCAATGCTAATCGGCGCGTTGAGCGAACTGGGCTTATTGGCAATGCCTTCGATTTCTTTGATTTTTGCGGCGGGAATTTTCATGTACTTGGCAATTTCACCGCGCGTAGGCGCCCGGTCGAGCTTTTGCGTAAGCGCATCGCGCACTTTGCGCCATTTGGAAACGATATCGAACATGTACACCGGAATCCGGATCGTTTTTCCCTGATTGGATAATGCGCGCATAATCGCCTGCTTAATCCACCAGGAGGCGTATGTGGAAAAACGGTATCCTTTTTTCCAGTTAAATTTGTCCACGGCGCGCATTAAGCCGATGTTGCCCTCTTCCACCAGGTCAGAAAAAGAAAGTCCTATATTGGTGTAGCGTTTGGCAATGCTGATCACCAACCTGAGATTGCTTCGAATCATCCGATGGCGGGCTTGAAGCGAGCCCTTGGTTCTGGTTGCAATTTTCTTGGCAAGATCAATTTCTTCCTGGGGAGTCAAGAGCGGAATTTTTTCGATTTGCCGGAGGTAAATAGACATCGGGGTCTGCTGGACGGACTGGCCTGAGCTCGTCACACGCACTACACCCGGTTTTGTCTTTTCGAATCGTTTCCGCATAGAAATGTATTATACGACTATGTTGAATTGGAGCTTAAGCGCACAAAAGCACAACATCGTGAAGCGTTGCTCGTGAAGCGTGAAATACTTTTGGTTTGCGCTTCACGTTTCACGAACGACGCTTCACATTTTTGTATTCTATTTTTTTTGCCTCAGCGAGGCCTGCGCGGCAGCGAGGCGGGCAATGGGAACCCGATAAGGAGAGCAGCTCACATAATTCATGCCCACCGAATTACAGAACGACACTGAATCCGGATCGCCTCCCTGCTCTCCGCAAATCCCAACCTTTAGATTCGGACGGGTTTTTCGCCCCGCCTCAATGCCCATTTTCATGAGCTTGCCCACGCCAACCGTATCAATCGATTGAAATGGATCCCGGTCAATAATCTCAAGGGCAAGATAGTGCTCGAGAAACACCGCCGCGTCATCACGGGAAAATCCGTACGTCATCTGGGTCAAGTCATTGGTGCCGTAGGAGAAAAACTCGGCTTCGCGGGCAATTTCATCCGCCACAAGCGCCGCGCGGGGAACTTCAATCATGGTGCCGATGGAGTAACTCACTTTATCTTTCTTCTCGGCAAATATCTGCTCAATGACCTTAAGCGACCTCTCCTTTAAGAAAGTAAATTCCCTGAGCGTTCCCACCAGCGGAATCATGATTTCCGGATGCACGGTGACTCCTTTGCGCTTTACGCTAAGCGCAGCCTCAACAATGGCGCGAACCTGCATTTCGTAAATTTCCGGATAGGTAATTCCCAGGCGGCAGCCTCGATGTCCAAGCATGGGGTTAAACTCATTTAAGAGATGCACTTTATGCCGAATCACCTCACAAGAGACGCCCATCACCTTGGCCATTTCCTGCTGCGACTCCTCTTCTTGCGGCAAGAATTCATGCAGCGGCGGATCCAGCAAACGAACCGTGACCGGCAGCCCGTCCATGGCCACAAAAATGCCTTCGAAATCGCGGCGTTGAATCGGCAAAAGTTTTCCCAGCGCTTTTTCGCGATCTTCCGTGGTTTCGGCCAAAATCATTTCACGCATGGCAATGATCCGGTCGGCTTCGAAAAACATATGCTCGGTACGGCAAAGCCCGATGCCTTCAGCGCCAAACTTGCGCGCCACTTGAGCGTCATGCGGTGTGTCGGCGTTGGTGCGCACGCCGATTTTCCGGTATTTGTCGGCCCATTTCATCATGCGATCGAAATCCTGATCGAGCTGGGGCTCCGCAGTTTTCACTTGGCCCAAATACACCTCGCCGAGCGACCCGTCGAGCGAAATCCAATCGCCTTCGCGAACTTCCGCGCCGCCTGCTTTAAATAGTTTTTGATCATAATCAATTTCAAGCTCGCTCACTCCGGCTACGCAGCATTTGCCCATTCCGCGGGCCACCACGGCTGCGTGCGAAGTCATGCCTCCGCGCGCCGTTAAAATTCCCTGCGCGGCGTTCATTCCGGCGATGTCTTCCGGAGAAGTTTCTTCGCGAACCAAAATTACCTTGGTTCCTTTCTTCGCCAATTCCTCGGCATGCTCCGCGGTAAACACCACCTCGCCGGAAGCGGCGCCCGGAGAAGCCGGAAGTCCTTTGGCGATTTTCTTTTTCTTCACTTTGGGATCAAATGTGGGATGGAGTAGCTGGTCGAGTTGTTTCGGCTGAACACGCAGCACGGCCTCTCGCTCATTGATTACTTTCTCGCGCACAAAGTCGCAGGCAATTCTCACCGCGGCCTTGGCCGTGCGTTTTCCGCTGCGGGTTTGCAAAATATAGAGTTTCCCTTCTTGAATAGTGAATTCCATGTCCTGCATGTCGCGGTAGTGGTCCTCCAGCTTGTCTCTATAGCCCACGAGCTCTTTATACACAACCGGCATGTCTTTCTTCAGCACGCCAAGCGGTTTCGGTGTGCGGATACCGGCCACCACGTCTTCACCTTGCGCATTGATCAAGTACTCTCCGTAAAAAACATTTTCACCGGTGGAAGGATCGCGTGAGAAACATACGCCTGTGCCCGAGGTCTCGCCCATATTGCCAAACACCATAGATTGGACGTTTACTGCGGTTCCAATCAAGCCCTTAATGCTATTGAGTTCACGGTATTTGAGCGCGCGGGGATTGTTCCAAGAGCCGAACACAGCATTGATGGCCTTAAAAAGCTGTTCGATAGGGTCCTGCGGAAACTCTTCTCCGGTGTGGTCTTTGTAGATTTTTTTATACTGACGCACAATATCTTTCAAATCGGCCGCCGAAAGATTCATATCTTGTAAGGCGCCCACCTGTTTTTTCTTGGCGGCCAAAATATGTTCGAAGGCCTCATGCTCAACGCCCATCACCACATCGCCGAACATTTGTATGAAACGCCGATAGCTGTCCCAAGCAAAGCGTTCGTTTTCTGTTTTAATGATGATGCCCTGAACCACATCTGAATTTAACCCAAGATTCAGCACGGTGTCCATCATACCGGGCATGGAAACGGCGGCGCCGCTGCGCACAGAGACTAAAAGCGGCGCATTGCGATCGCCCAATTTTGCGCCCATGGCTTTTTCCAGCCTGGCCAAATGCTCACGAATCTCGCCTTCCAAACCTGCCGGCCAGTTCTTATTATTTTTGTAGTACAAATCGCAAACTTCCGTGGTGATAGTAAATCCGGCCGGCACCGGAATACCCAGGTTAGTCATTTCACAAAGGTTGGCGCCTTTACCGCCCAAAAGTTGCTTCATATCGGCTTTGCCTTCCGCCTTGCCGTTTCCAAAAAAATACACGAATTTCTTTTTTGATTGTTTCTTTGCCTGTTTCTTCACTTCCGTCCTGCCTTTCTTGGAGGTTACGAGCGTTGCCATTCTAGTGTTTCCTTTCCGATTAAATTCGAAATGCGAATTTTAATATCTTGTTTATTTCAAACCGCTCACCAACGACAAATCTGCGATTTGCGAAGCGTAAAGCGAATAGATTTTTTTCACGAGCGCCTGGCGCCCTGCGCGCACTTTTGCGTCTTCCGCATTCACCATCACCTGGTCAAAAAAACGGTGCACGGGTTCATAAAATACATCTCCGTACAAACAGGTGGCGCCTGAATAATCCCTCAGGCGGATCCGCTCATTGAACTTGGATTCATTCTCAAGATAAATACGCAGTAAATCTTTTTCGAGGGGCTCCTGGATATCGCTTGAGTGCACTTCATTTGCAATTTTTTCTTTCACGCCTTTTAAAATATTGCCTGTCCGTTCCACTATTTTCGCAGCGCGAAGAAATTTTTGCTCCTGATTTCCGGCTAAACTCCGAAGCTCTTCAAACCGTTTCAGCACATCGCTTACATCATTAAATCCGGATGCGGCAACGGCATCCAGGATTTCATAGTCCCTTGTGCCGGGTTTCAGATTCAATTCAAAAAACAGGCGCTCCCGGAAAAATTGCTTGAGCTTGGCTTCCGTTTCCGGTGAAAAATTCCGTTCACTTCCGTACCCCCATTTTGAATCTTTCACTAACCTGTCCAGAGAAAATGAAAATCCGAACGCGCGGATGATTTTTACAATCCCGCCCGCGGCACGCCGAAGGGCATACGGATCCTGACTACCCGTGGGAATGAACCCCGCTCCAAAAGCGCCCACTAG
>JACQQR010000178.1 GCA_016206875.1 Candidatus Omnitrophota bacterium | reverse complement strand
TGCCTAGCGCACAGCGCGCACGCGCGCCAAGTAGTAGAATAAATAATTTTTATATTCGAGATACACCGGGTCGCCAAAAAAATCTTCGAAGGGATTTTGCATGCGTCAAACCGGCTGGAGAGATAGTGTTCCGGAAGAGTTATCGAAAATCGGGTACTTGGCTAAACGCCACTTTTGCAGACGATATTTCAAACTGGTGCCGAGCACACCAACGCCATATTCGACGGACCGTTGTAGATTGATAGAGGAAGCTTCAGCAAAATATTTTGCGGGGCAGGAAAGTTCTCCGATGCGGAATCCAAAATATGCGGCCTGAGCTAACATTTCATTGTCGAAAACAAAGTCATCGGAATTGTGCTCTAAAGGGAGTGTTTCGAGAACGGCCCGCGAAAACGCGCGGTAACCGGTGTGATATTCGGAAAGTTTTTGCCCCATGACAATATTTTGAACCAGTGTGAGGCACCGGTTGGCGATGTATTTATAAACCGGCATTCCGCCTTCCAGTGTGCCCCCTGCCAGAATCCGCGAACCCAGTACTACGTCATATACCCCCGAAGCAATCATGGAAGCCATGGCCGAGACCAGTTTCGGCGTGTATTGATAATCGGGGTGAAGCATCACCACAATGCCGGCGCCCGCACAAAGCGCTTCGCGATAGCAAGTTTTTTGATTTCCACCGTACCCTTTGTTTTTTGGATGTGTAAGCGTGCGAAGACCCAGCCGCCGCGCGACTTGAACGGTTTCGTCTTTGGACGCATCGTCGACCACGATCACTTCATCCACTAAATCTTTGGGAATTTCGCGGTGGGTTTGCTCAAGCGTTTCGGCGGCGTTATAAGCCGGCATGACCACGACTACTTTTTGACCGTCGATCACAACTCGATATCCTTCAGTTTCCTGTTTTCTCCGAGCACCACCAGCACATCGTCGGGCGCAATTTTGGTGTCGGCGCCCGGCAGCATTTTGAGAGCGCCTTCCAGAGGTTTACGAATCGCCAGCACCTCAATGCCCAGCTTGGTACGCAGTTTCAATTCTTTGATTGTTTTTCCGGCATATTTATCGGGCGCGGCCAGCTCCAAAATACTAAAATCTTCGGACAATTTGATTAAATCCAGCACATCCCCCGAAAAAAGACTGCTCGCCAGCCGCAAGGCTTCGTCCCGTTCCGGAAAAATCACTTCTGAGGCGCCGACTAAATGCAGAATTTTTGCATGTTCCGTGCTTACGGCCTTGGCGATAATGCGCTGTACGCCCATCTCTTTTAAATAAAGGGTTACGATCACGCTAAAGTCAATACGATCGCCTAAACTCACGACAGCCACGTCCACATCTTTGACGCCGAGTTCATTGAGCAAATCTCTATCGGTGGCATCGCCCACGATTGACTTGGCTACTTTGTCTTTGATGTCCTGTACGCGCTCTTTATTGAGATCAATGGCCAGCACTTCACACTTCTTCTCGGCCAAAGCAGTTGCCAGCGTAAATCCAAAATTTCCGAGTCCAATTACCGCAATTTGTTTCATGGAAAACTCCGTTTTCTAGAGCACCAGCGCACCGGCGCGCCAGGCAAATCTTGACTGGTAGTCTGGTGCGCCGGTGCTCTGGTGCTCTTTTTTTATCCCGTCATCACCGACTCTTCTGGATATTCATACAATTGCTGCTTTTCTTCCGGGATAATCGTAAGGGCCAAGGCCAACGGGCCAACACGGCCGACAAACATACAGAGTATGATAACGCATTTTCCCGCAATTGTAAGGCTTGGTGTCATGCCCATGGAAAGCCCTACGGTGCCAAAAGCCGAAACTGTTTCGAAGAAAAGCGTGACAAATTTATCCCGGTGTTCGGGCGTAAAAAGCCCTCTGGTTTCCGTAATTTCTAAAATCACCGTCATGATAAAAACGAATAAGCAGGATGCGAAGAAAAGCGATATGGCCTTGGTGATGGTTTCTTGCGGCAATTTACGATGAAAGGCGGATACGGAAGATTGTCCTTTCATTTTGGAAAAAATCAAAAGCGCAATGACCGAAAACGTAGTTGTTTTAACGCCGCCGGCACAGGAAGCAGGGGAGCCTCCGATGAACATAAGCACGATGAGGAGCAAGGCCGTTCCGTTGGAAACTAAACCGATATCTACGGTGTTGAATCCGGCCGTGCGGGCCGTGACCGATTGAAAAAATGAAGCGAACACAGTTTCATGCAATGAGAAGCCGGAAAACGCATTGCCCCATTCCAAAAGTAAAATAAAGAGCGCGCCGGTAAAAATCAGGATGGCTGAGGTGATGAGCACAAGCCGTGACTGAAGAGAAAGAGGCGGGGTTTTCTGACGGTAAATAAAACCCTTCAATTTTAGGAATACTTCCTCGTATACAAGAAATCCTATTCCGCCCAAAATAATCAGGAGCATCATCACAAGATTCACCGTCCCGTCTCCTCGAAATTGCATCAGGCTGTCCGGCCAAAGCGCGAATCCGGCATTGCAGAATCCTGAGACGGCATGAAATATGGCAAAAAAAGCGGCTTGGTCCGCCGGAAATAAAGGTAAAAACTTGGCATACAAAATTGCCGCCGCAACCAGCTCGACAAACAACACGGTGGTCAAGACAACTTTAAGCACGCTTAAGATATTGGCAATGCCCACAAAGCTTATATTTTCTTTAAAAAATATGCGTT
>JACQQR010000177.1 GCA_016206875.1 Candidatus Omnitrophota bacterium | reverse complement strand
TTCCTGGGCATTCACTTCATCCAGATACACGAGAAGAAGCTCCATATCCAGAATTTTTGAAGGATCCTGTTCAAAGTGAATTTCCACCGCTTCTTTAAGCGCAAGGGCTTTGCGCGCCAAACGGGTAAAATTCATCCAGTCCACATTCAAGGCCCCCATTTCTTCATTTCTGGTCTGAATATGACGCAGAATAAAGCGGGCACGCTCTTCCACACTGGCTTGCGAAGGGCTCACTTGAATCCGGTTTCCATTCTCATCGATTTTCAGTCCGCCCAAATGCGGCAAATCCATCTCGCGCAACACTTCTGTCACGAGAGGAATTTGAACTGTTTCAACAAGTCCGTAGTGCGCTACCTCGCTCGGATGCGCGGCATGGGCTTTGAGATACAGCGACAAATCGTATAAAAGGGCATTTTTAAAACCGCGTTTTTCACTCCCTCCACTGAAATCTTTAAAATCAACATAACCCAGCTCACCTTGAGTTCGATTCTCTCCTTCCACGGCCTTGATGATAAAATCTGCCAAATCAACTAATCCCTCCAGATCAGTGAATCTGAAGCCGTCTTTTCTGAATTGAATGACAAATTCGTCCACGCGATCTTGAGCGCGATCAAAATCAAGAACTCGTCCGGCAATTCCTTGTTCTGAAAAAAGCCGCAATGCGTTTTCCGCCTCCATATCCGCTTTGTCTCCTTGAAGCTTTGGGATTTTCCGCAACTTCAGAAGGATTTCTTTAACCCGTTCCCTGTCAATCAAATATTCACGCACCATATCCGCATTCCATCCATCGTTATGCATCCTAGTGCCCAAATAGTAGATCATTTCATGGTCTCTATCGGTCAACACTGGATTCGGATCGCTAGCAGTTCTCCTGTTAGGAAGAACGTGCATGCGATATAAAGATTCAACCAGCAGCGGGCGGACAAGGGCGTTTAAAATAGCGTCTTTTGCGGATTGACCTTCCTGAATCATCAAGCCTTCAATTAAAGACCTTCGGCGCTGCGCACCTTCTTCATCATCAGGATTCAAATTGATTCGTTCTAAAACGCTGCCGCGTAAATGAGGATCATCGAGCTTTTCTACTTCAGCCAATACCGCTTGAAGGCCATCCGCGCCATCGATTTCCTGTTCCAACCTCGCGACCAGCTCGTTGCGCACTGCGCTCTCCGAGCTGTTGAAAAGAGGAATGAATTCAAGCTTTCTGATGTCCTGTTTTAATTTGGCCTCTTCTCTGGACTCGGCAAGGGCCTTCTCCAGACTATTGTAGCGTTCGGCATTTTGCCGGTGAATTTCCTTCACCCTCCCCAAATCAACCCGGTGGCGCAATGCTTTGGCCTCTACTTGATCCAAAAAGCGCTCCAGCAGGCCGTAATCCACTGTTCCGTAACGATTGAACAGGAGGCGGCTCACCCTGTCTTCCAGCGTGATTCTGAGGCTCGCCATTTCTTCAATCATTTCGGCTTGCTCGGAAAGGACAATTCCATCGCTGCGCCCGAGTTGCTCGTCTTCAGGCTTGCCGCTTGAGCGCTCTGCTTCTTCGACCTGTTCGCCATAGCGGGAAAGCTCTCGCTCATAAAGCGCCATACGCCAAGGCGTAGCCCCGCCCAGCGTGTTGAATTCCACAGAAAGTTTGCGGCTCAAGAAGCCGCGATAAAAGGCGATTGCCGATGGACTGCGCAGCACGGGATCGATTTGGTGGGTGGCCCGGTAATAACCGCCAAAGGGAACGCCTTCTACTTCAATCCAGTCCAGAAACTCTTGCAGTTCTTTGGGCGCGTCTTTTCTCGCGCCTTCCGGGCCCGTAATGGCAATTTGAGCCAGGATTTGGCGGGCGTCTCCCGGATACCCCAATTGTTCTATAAATAGCCTCTCATGATGATAGGCGTCCCTGAAAAAGTTCTCGATCACTTCATCAATTTTTTCTTCATCTCCCTTGTAATCTTCATCATAGCGGCGGATTAAGCCCTGAATTTCATTGTCTGTAAGGGGGATTAAAAACCGCACCAAGCCGGAGCGATCCGGCGTTTCGAGATTTTGCTGATGTGTTTGGTATAAATCCTGGCGCAGTTTTTTCGCAAGATTTTGATCTTCAATGCGCATTTTGGAAGCCATACGCATATAAAATGCAAGTTTATCCCGCACCCAGCGTTGCTGCGCGTCTTCCGGCACCGACTCAATTCCTTGCGCTTGCAATTCTTTTCTTGCCTTCGCCCTCAAACTGCTATTCTTTCTGGTTTGTTCCATCCAATATCCTATTTCTCCGGGAACCATTCGTTCCATCTCATAGACCACTTCGGCTCCGCCGCCGCCCCCCGCGCTCTCTTTGACTCTTTTCTTGATATGAAGGGCGCCATAAACAGTTTGGAAATAAAATTGCTCCTCCTGGCCTTCCTCAAATTCCTTAAAACTGATTTCATATTCTTCGCCTCGAGGCACAGCGGGCGGGATGCCTAGCGCCTTTTTTTCACGCTTTGCTTTTCCGCGCTTGACTTGTTCCTGAGGCAACACACCCGGAATGAAATACTGGGCGTAGAAATTCGCCATTTCATCCGTTAATTCCCTGCGTTGATCGAGAAGACTCAGCAAATATTTCTCTTCTTCCAGGCGTTTCAATACATTGCGCAAGGCGACGCGCGCAGCCGCCGGCACACGTTCATTTTCAATGGCGCGGCTCAAGGCCACTCTATGGGTTTCAATCAAATCCACACGCCCCAAGCGCGCCTGAATTTCTTCATCCAGACTTCCGGTGGACATTTTGTCGAGTGAGGCAATGGCCTGAATCAGAGAATCCAGGCTGCCCGCTTTTCTGGCGCGCTCCTCTTCCCCGGAACCAAAAATACCTTCCGGAAGCACAAGCAATGTAAGCTTGGCCAAGCCTTCCAGAACCCGCCACGCCGGAACCTGCCCGTCTTGATACCCTACCTCGATACCCGCCCGTTTTAATCCGGTCAAAATTCTCTCCCATATCTCGGTCTCCTCGCCATCTGAAATGTTGAGAACCAGTTTCGACTCTTTCAATGCAAGCAACCCAGGAGCCAGATTGGCTACAAATACCGGCGTAGCTGCAGTTTTCAGTCGCTGATTCGTAGCGAGCAGTCGAGCGAGCAGTCGAGACCGCTCTTCAGGAGTCATGTTTCTGCCGGCTTTTTCTTCTTTACCGGCTGTGTCATTGTCAATTTTGTGCAGGCCGCGTAAATAACTATCTTTTATCTCACTTAAAGACTCGATAGACGGACGGGCGAGCGTGAGCGCATGAAAATCGCTTTCTACCCGGCTGGATATCTGGGCGATGCCGTCAAAAATGGAATGTATTTCCGTCCGCTCTCCGCCTTTATTCAAAATCTCTTGGGCTATCGAGACACTGTCATGCAATGCTTCATGTTTATATCCGGAATCCAGAAGCGCCTTGTCAACAATTCGAAGCGGCATTTTTTTAGCCAAAGCATAATTTTTCGCCACGCGGCGTATTTTCCCCGGGCCATGTTCATTATCAAGCAAATTGTTTTCCAGTTTTTCGATAGCAGCGAGCAAACCCTTTTCTTCTTCCGATGGTTCACTGTCAGGATGATCTTTAAGGCGGAGCCCCTCCAAAGAGAGAAGTTCTTCGCGTTTTTCCATAACGGGCGCCAGGAATTCTTTGGTTTTGATTGCCAGTTCGCCGCCGTTTAAAGGGCGCATTTCTTCTTCAAAAATACGGTTGATGATGCTCCTATACCGCAAAATCCAGACAATGCCTTCCACATCACCGATATTCGCACCGTCTTGCATCAAGCGGCTCACATGCCCTTGCACAACACCCAGCCTGTATTGTTCGGGAAACGCTTTCACAAATTCCTCTGCATAGTTTTTCAACACACCGGGCGGAAGCTCCAAACCTCTTTCTTCGAGCATCGCGCTCACTTGCGCCATGCGCGCCCTTAAAGCCCCCGGAGTTTTGCTGCCCGGCCTTGGGTCTCCGTATAAGGCTTGCAAATAAGCGCCGTCTTGTTCATTAAACCGGATAAAAACAGACGGGTCTTCTGTTGAATCAACTCCGGGCTGCCTTTCATAAGCCCTCATCACCAAGTGAATCCAATCCTTAATTTCCTGATTGACAAGCTCCGAGGAATCCACAATATTTTTCTTGAGATTCCCGCGATGGGCATCATGCAATATTCCATAAGTAATGGCCGTAACCACAGCATTTCGGTACATCCGTTCGAAACTAGGTTTATATTTAGCCAGATGTTCTTCAATCAGCCGATGGATGACTTCCGGGGATAATCCTAATTGTTCGTATTGTTTCTTGAGGCTTGCGCGCACTATCGCTTGTTGGAGCATCCATTCATTTTCATAAGAGCGCGAGGAGCCCTCAAGCTTTATTTGGCCATATTCAGCCGCCACAATGTCCCGGACACGGATAAATTCCTGTATTTGCCGCTCCATCTCTTGCTCCACTGCGCTAGCAATAATATGGGATGCAGGAGTAGGGGTCAGAAGAGTAGGCTGTTGAATTAATTTTCTTTCTTTTTGGCCATTCATTAATGTTGTGGCCAAACTGGCGACTTCGCCTTCGTAAAAATTCTGAGGAAATTCTCCCTCCAATTTTTTCATTTCTGTCTCGGGTAACTCTTCTCCGGGTTTTATTTTTCCCTGCTCGAGCCACGCTGCTTTGGTTTTACGCACTGTCTCGTCCCACGCATGCTGATAGGTCAGAGCGTTCTGTGCCTGTACAGTTTCTGGAGTAATGCCATGCACGCGGAAGTAATCAAGCACACGCAATCGCATCAGGAGATTGGCCTCGAGCGCAGCGCGGCGTTCCTCGGGCGCATATCCCTTTTCTGTATCCGGCAAAGGAGTTTCTAACTCGTATTCATTCACACTCATGATACGGCCTAAAATCCCGGCATGAGCCGAGAGCGGTTTTACTTTGGG
>JACQQR010000176.1 GCA_016206875.1 Candidatus Omnitrophota bacterium | reverse complement strand
GTTCAGCTTTTACATAATATCAGAAGTGATAAATATCATTTTCGATCAGGGGCTATTGAAGTACTAAAAGTAATTTTTAAATTTGCCTCTGATGAAACAAACGATCGAATTATGAGTCAGATTCTGTCCGATTTTTCGAGAGAAGAAGTAGAAAAACCTTATATTCATGATGGGGCTGTGGAGGCAATAAAATTAATTGGCCTATATTTTTCAGAAAGAATTGGCAAAAAATGGAAGGTTTCAATTTGGACTCAATTGGGATCAAATTCAGAAAAACTTCGCTATAGTGCGCTGGATGTGATCGAAGTGATTCATATTGGGGCAAAGACGGATGATTCGACATTGAATGAAATTTTGTCCGGTACAAAACTCGAAACTAATTTTATAGATATTCGGGTGAATTGGCTTATCGATAAATTGGATGACGAAAATTTGGATGTGCAAAGGCGGGCAAGGTGGGCATTGGGGCTCATTGTCAAATATGCTCCTGAAAAAATGGGCTATGAAAAAGCCCGTATTTTTTTAAGTAAATTACTAACGGGATGGAAGCAGGTGGAAAAAGAAAAAGACAAACTAAAAAATAGAATGAAAGGATTGGAAGAGGTAGTTCCAATAGAATTACAAATAGAAAACAGACAACAAAAAGAAGATGAAAGAAATATTATTTGGTGTTTATGGCAGCTCATAAAGATCGATTCTATCGCCGATTATTTGTTGATTGAGTTGGCCAATAGAAGTGAACCAGCGAGGAGTTTGATGGAACAACTTTTTAGAGATGTTGATATTTGGAAAATAGGTGAAGGGTTTTCTCCTCAGACCGACATGCAATATATTCGGTTTGTTCGACCGGATTTTTCTAGTTGGAATTGTATTGACGATATTGCGCCTATTCTTCTTTCCAGAATACATTCTGATGATAACAAAGTGGTGCAAGGGGCCAATTGGGTTCTGTCCACGACCATTAGATTTGGCATGGATAATCTTACCTGGATTTCTGGTAAGACACTTGACGCACTACTTTCTTGTGTTGCGATGATGAATGAAAACACACGTCTTGATCTGGTTTGGATGTTGGAACAGACAGATTTCCAAAATCCTGATTTAAAAGTGGGTTTGCACATCGCTACATTATTTTCTTCGGATGATAAAAATGTGCGGTTTTGGGCGGTGAGTCTATTTAATGATCTGTTGGAGTCCTCTCTCGATGTGGCTTCACCGGAAGTCATCGCAAAAATCAAAGAGCAGATTGGCCGGGAACATCATGCTGGAAAACTCGTAACGGCTTTAGAAGCGCTAGCTGTTGTGATTCACATGAAGCCGGGAGTTGTAGATACTGAGGCCATTGCTATTTTGTCGGGACCTTTGCAACATCCGGATAGCCGGGTGCAAGTGGCGTCTATGGGGGTTTTGCGATCTTTGCTCGGGCAAGGCGAGGGGGCGTGGAAGCAGTATGGAAGATTGGTGTATGACCGACTGAAAAATGGATCGGATCCGGCACAAGCTGTGGCTTATTGGATTTTGGCGGATCATATTCGATTGGGACATGTAGTGGTTGAGACTGAAGACGAGTGGAGTCAAATAGAAAAGAATGCCTTGAGTTCCGATAAAATGGTACGCGCCGCCGCCGTGTCTGTTTTCACGGCTACTGCTATCAATGGCCCCTCGCCATTTCGAGAATGGGCGTTGAACTGGCTGGTGGAAAGTTTGTGGGATGACGAGGAAAGTGTCAGTGACAGAGCTATCTTGGGACTGGAAGAACTTGCCAAGGTACATCCGGAAGATATCAGCCAGAAAGTTTTAGAACGCATCGCCTTACCCATCCAGCACAGAATGAGTGGGAAAGCCGCAAAAATATGGGCGCCAAGAGCCGCTAAGGCTAAGAAAGTTTTGATACGACTGCAAGAATCAGCGACAGACCCAGACCTTCGCGTGCGAATCGAATCAATAATCGGGCAATTGAAGAAACCGGAAAAACAACCTGTGGAACAAGTAAGTGTTGTCGGCAGTTCGCTTGGTCAAACCGCAGCTTTGGTTTGGAATGACTCGCTCGGGGAAGCGCGCGAGCTGGCCCGCTCGGCGGTGCGGCGGGTGAGGGTGGAGAGAATCGGGTTGCTGGTGAAACGATTGGCGCATGAGCTTTTGGCTCATCCGGCATTGGCCGTTTTTCCGGAGAATGTGAGACGAAATATAGAAGAGAAGTTAATCAAGAAATTCACTTGGATTGCAATGGGAAAACGCGGGCAAGACGAAGCGAGTCGTATTGAAGCGATGCGAAGAGCTAAAAATCGTTTTGCCAGTCGCATGCAGACCCCAGCGGATCAAGCATCCATGAATCAAATCATCACTGATGTTTCGGAGGAGCTAGATGAACTCATCCAGCCCATGATGACGAAAAAAGAAAAAATTCACGTGATTACTCAGCCGCGAAGTATGGCGCGCACTTTGGAAGGCGTGCGCGAGCAGGTAATGTCGGCGGTGCACGAGGTGCCGGTGGATGAGTTGGGAAACCCCACGTTTGAGTGGTCGGTGTATTATTCGGCCGGGGAAGAAGATGCGATCGCGGCCTTCCGCCAGTTTCACCAAATGCTTCAGGCTGAGCATTCGGCGCTGGCCTCACGGCTCCGGATCAAAAAACAGCCGCGGCGTTTTCTGCATCTAGCTTTTGAGAGGTTGCTCAGTTCCAGGCAGAAAAATAAACATCTGATTTTTGTGGTGCCCGATGTAGAGGCTGTTGCCGGACTGAAAGAAGCGCCCGTGCTCATTTATCGGGATGATGAAATTCCCGAGAATCTCGGATCTGCAAAAGCGCTGATTTCCAAAGCCGCAGTGGGCATGGCCTGGGCGCAAAAATTAAAAAAGACCGACGTGCGTCGCCTGGCCTTTGAGCGCGAGTTGGCCTCGCTAGGCTTTCAATTCTCGTATGACGAGAAAAATCAACGCGTTATCGCTAGCCCTGATGCACCCGCTTTCGTCGAAGAACTCCTACGCCGCCAAGCCGCCGCCCAAGCCGTCCGTAAGGCGGCTTAAGTTTTTGGAAAAATTTGGAAAAACTTTTGCTGTAGGATGGATCTGCCCGAGCAATTTCACAAAGCCCTCGCTTTCTTTTTACGTTGGAATGAAAAATGCAGCACTCCAAAGCGTTGAGGGGGTGTTTTTTGCTGCTCCGGCGACTGGCATTCTGCTCTACTATTCGTGTAACCGTTCAGTTGCCCCTCGCCCTCGCGAAGCAGAGGGAGAGGGCGGACGCGGAACGCGCCGGGGTGAGGGTGTCGCCACTGAAACCCTCACCCTTAATC
>JACQQR010000174.1 GCA_016206875.1 Candidatus Omnitrophota bacterium | reverse complement strand
TATATATTCATGTTATGATTTGCGCATTATGCGCATCTTCCACGAACGTCCCTTCTTATTCATATCTCTGACGTACGCTGCCGGGATTGTGCTGGGAACCCTGACCCGGTACGCAATCGCCTGGCCGTGGTTTGGTTTGATTACTCTCGCAAGTTTTGCCATCCTTATTTTTATCTGCCATCCCAAAATATTTTTACCGATCGCTTTCCTATTCATATTGTCCGCCGGAGCGTGCTCGTATCAAATCAGTCAGATTGTGCCAGCGCAGGATGTCTCGAACCGGGAATTCCACGGACGAGGAAGTTTGCAAGGGCGCGTAGTTTCTGAAGTCGATCAGAAAGCAAAAGGGAAGAAAGAAATCATTTCGTTCACGCTTCGGGCTGAAAGTTGGTGGAGAAAACAGGATAAAGCGCTGGTTACGGGAAAGGTGCGGGTGACGCTTCTGAATGCCGGGACAGTTCCTTCATTTGGTGATGAAGTAAGAATTCGCGGGAATTTGAGCTTTCCGAAATCTGCCGTGAATCCGGGGGAGTTTGATTATCGAAGTTATCTCGAGAAGCAGGGGATTCGTGCGGCGTTTTTGGGATTCGGGAAGAAAGCGATAACGACACTGGATTCCCGCCTGCCTGCCGGTAGGCAAGGCTTTTCCGCCCCGGCGGACTCGCTGAGGCGGGCGCGGAATGACAATCAGCAGCCATGGGTTTGGCTTATCCGCAAAATCTTCGATCTGCGCCGAGCAATTCATGACCGTGTCTATCAGCTTGTCCGTGCTCCTGAACGCGACATCCTGCTTTCGCTGATTACAGGCGAGCGTACCAACATTCCGCGCGAAATCACCGATGACTTTGTGCGCACGGCTACTGTTCATGTGCTTGCAATCTCGGGATTCCAGGTTTCCCTGGTGGCCGGCGCAACCTTTCTCATTCTTCGGGGGTTTGGGTGTTCTACCCGGATAGCCGCCTTCATATCTTCTGTGGTTCTCATTCTTTATATTCCGCTGGCAGGCTGGCAGCTTCCGGTTCAGCGCGCGGGGATTATGGGATTGGTGATTCTCGGGGCCGTGATACTCTCCAAATCGAACGACGTGCTCTCCAGTTTATGTTTTGCTTTTTTCATCTTGCTCCTGATTCGGCCTGAGAATCTGTATTCCGTGGCGTTTCAACTTTCTTTTCTCTCCGTGATATCCATTATGGGATTTATGCCGGTGTTGCTCGAGAAGTTTACAAGTCATTCCGGGGATGCCGGAGGAATCACCAACGCGGCGCGGCAGAAAATGGCGTATGGGCTTAAGGTTTTATTTTTTACCACCCTTTCAGCTACGTTGGGCACATGGCCTTTGGTGCTTTACTATTTTCATGTTGTGAGTTTCACCGGCATACTCGCAAACTTTTTGGTTGTGCCTGTAACCACCGCCGCTCTTTTTTCCTCTCTGTTTGTGTTGGGTGTGTCCACATTTTGGTTTGACGCCGCCCAAGTTCTTATGCAAGTCCCTTCCCTATGCATTTGGCTGGCCATTCAGGTGGTTCATTGGCTTGCCGGCATTCCTGCCGGATATATTTATCTTCCGTCGCCTCATTGGATTTTGGTCTGCCTTTATTATGTGTTTCTCGTCGGGATTCTGATTGGAATGCGCGGGACAAAAGTGAAGAGGAGGGAAGTGTTCCCGGTCCACCCGGCCTCTTCTTCGCGCCCGCCGGAGGCGGATTCGCTTCCGGCTGAAAAACGGAGGTCCATTTTCCTTGAATTTTAAAATCAAAATTAAAATGTTTTTCTGTATCGCTTGTTTGGCCGTTATTTTGGCCCATTTTTCCCCCTTGTTTCAAGCGCGCCAGGAAATCGTGGTGCTGGATGTCCCGGGTTCCTCGGTGATTTTTTCTGAAGATAGAACCGGAAAGAAGATTCTTTTTAACGGGGGAAAGGGGGAGGTTTCTTCGCAGGATTATTGGACAGTGATTCCCTTTTTGAAATCCCGGGGCATTAAAAAACTAGACGCCGTATTTGTCACGTCGCTTCGAAAAAAATATTGGGGCGGATTGATGAGAATTGCGGATCACTCTTCTATTGAAACGCTCGTAGTTCCTTGGCCGCACCTACGTGAGCCGAATTTTCGAAGCTTGCTTGGAAAGATAAGAAAGAAAGGAGGGAGCCTCTCGGGGCTGGTGCCGGGAGACAAGTATTTTTTCTCGGAGATCTCGCAAGTGGACGTGCTTTCTTTGTATCCCGAAAGGCCTGGGTCAAAGGCGTCTGTTTTGGAGGGCTTGGACGCTTCTGCGCTATGCCTGAAGCATGGAAATATCCGTATGCTTTTACTGGACGAAAATTTCGATTTGAATAGCTGGGATTCATTAAGAAATCAGAAGGCAGATATCGTTTACCTGAATGGAAAGCGATTTTTAGAAACAGATTGCATCCGGCAGCTCCGGGCGCTCGCGCCGCAAGCGCTGATTTTGGCCAACGTGCCTCCGAGCGAGGATCGACCTTTGCGCCAAGCGATTCAAAATTGGAATGGCACACTCTTCAACCTTAAAGAAACGGGGGCGCTTATCCTCCGGGAACAAGGAGGCGGATTTACTATCCGTCCACACATCCGTCCGCTGTAATCCCCCACGCTGTAATGCCCCCGCAGCACATTTGACACCCTCTGGAACACTATGCTATTCTCTTTGCCTAATTTCTCCTAAGAAAGGGTTTTTGACTACTTCCTATGACGCACACTCCAAAATGGATTGCTTCTCTTCTTGCTTTGAGCCTCTTGGTCTCGCCTGAAATTTCTTTGGCCTATTGGGTTTGGTCGCCGGAACAAGGCAGATTTATCAATCCCCAGGATTCCGTAGAAGGCGCCGCCGAACAACAATTTAATTTCTCCATGCAATTTTATAAGGACAAAAACTATAAACGGGCCGAAAATGAGTTCAAAAACCTGGTCAAACAATTTCCCAAGTCCGACGTTTCGGCCGAAGCCCTGTACTATATGGGTCAAATTGATGAAGAGCAGACCGAGTATTTCAGGGCGTTCAAAAGCTATCAGAAAATTATAGAAAAATATCCTCAATCCGAGCGCATCGAGGAAGTGATTGAGCGCCAATTCCGCATTGGCGATATGTTCATGACGGGCAAGAAAGAAAAATTACTGGGACTTCCCATTAAACCTTCCATTTATCACGCCACGGAAATTTTCACAAAAATTGTGGAAACCTCCCCGTACAGCGCTTACGGAGACCAGGCGCAATTTCGCCTGGCCCAAGTGTACCGGATGAGAAGAGACTGGAAAAAATCCGGCGAAGAATACCAGAAGCTCATCGACAACTATCCCGACTCGAATTTGGTGGATGACGCGAAGTTTCAAATGGCCGAGTGTATCGCGCTTCAGGCCAGCCGTCCCGACCGCGACCAGCGCGCCTTGGAAGTGGCTGCGCAAAATTTCGATCAATTCCTCCGGGAATATCCCGATAGCCCCATTGCCGGTAAAGCCGCCCGCCTCAAAGAGGCCATCACGCTCAAAGCTGCGGAGAAAAATTTCAAAATCGGTGAATATTACGAAAGAGATAATTATTTAGAAAGCGCTTTAATCTATTACGAAGATGTGGAGCGGTCTTATCC
>JACQQR010000175.1 GCA_016206875.1 Candidatus Omnitrophota bacterium | reverse complement strand
GGCGGAAGGGAGAGGGGCAGTTGAACGGTTACCAATAATTCTATCACTACGGCCGGGGGTGTCAAAAGCTATAAAATATCTATAACTCTTTGTTTCTCAAACAGTTATACACGTTCAAAAGGCTCAAAAAGTTTTTTGTACTCTTCCAGCGCAAAGCGGTCTGTCATTCCGGCTATATAATCGCAGATGGCACGATGTATCCCCTCTTGTTTGCCTCGGGCCTGCACGTGAGACGGCAATTGCGCGGGACACTCTTCGTACACCCGGAAAATTTCTCTCAAAAACCTTTTGCCTTTGTGCGTCATGCGGATGACACGCGGATGTTGATAAAGATAATGTTTGAGGAATTCCTCAAGTTCCTCCTTGCGTTTCTGAATTTTTGGAGAAAAGGAGGCTACGGGATGAGGGGTGTTAAAAAAATCATCGGCCGTCTGAATTTTATACTTTTTAAGATTCAGCCGGGTCTCACTCATTAAGTCAGAAACCATGCGATTGGTGATCAACCGGACTGCCAGGCGATTCAATTGCGCATCCCGGATATTTGAATATTTCCCAAGAATGTAATCGGATGTTTCGTTCCAAAAATCGGTTTGAGCCAACTCAGCGGGTTTCAAGAGGCCGGAGCGCAAACCATCGTCCAAATCATGGCAATCATACGCTATTTCATCGCACAAATCCGCAATGCGGGATTCTAGGTGGTACCCTTCGACTTTTTCTTTCAAATGCTTCTGCATGCCCACGCGCGTCTCAAGCGTCAAATTGAGCCCGGGAAATTCCTGATAACTATCTTCCAAAACTTCAACAATACGCAGGCTTTGCTCATTATGCTCAAAACCACCGTGAGACTCCATTAAATCCCCGAGGGCGTCTTCTCCGGCATGGCCAAAAGGCCCATGCCCCAAATCATGCGCCAAAATAATGGTCTCGCTTAGGTCTTCATTCAATCCCAAGCACCGCGCTATGGTTCTTCCAATCTGCGCCGCCTCCAAGGTATGCGTAAGACGCGTGCGGTAATGATCCCCTTCGTGATTGACGAATACTTGAGTTTTATATTCCAAACGGCGGAAGGCTGTGCAGTGGACGATGCGATCCCGGTCACGCTGAAAGGCCGTGCGAAAATCATGCTCTTTTTCCGGGTACTTTCTGCCCAGGCTTTGCCCGCTTTTTGCGGCATACGGGGCCAACGATTTATTTTCGAGCTCTTCGAGCCGGACTCTGACGCGCATGACGCAGCCTTTCATAAACAGACTCCAGCGACTCGGAAATAACTTTGGTGCCGGAGATAACAGGCATGAAATTATGATCGCCTGTCCAGCGAGGCACTAAATGAATGTGAATATGCCCCAGAACGCCGGCGCCTCCGGCTTTCCCAAAATTAATTCCCACGTTGAGTCCATCCGGATTCATGACTCGCTCAATTTCCGCCTGAGCTCGATTGACCAGATGCATCAAATCCAAAAGCTCCCGATCGTTTAATTCTGCCAACCGGCTCACATGGCGCACCGGAACCACCATAACGTGGCCGTTTTGATACGGATATAAGTTCAATATGGAAAAACTGTGGCGGGAACGTTCGAGGATTAGATTTTTTGCATCATTTTTTGATCGGTATTTCAGGCAGAACAGGCAGCCTTTTTCTCTTTTATGCTTTGTGATATAGGCCTTTCTCCACGGCGCCCACAGACGTTTCATAAAATTATTTTTGGACGATCATAAATATCCAGCAAGGTGTTGAACTGTTTGATGTCCCAAATTGAGATTTTCGAGTCCTTGGCCATAAGGGTAGCATTTAAATCAATGCCCGACAACGCCAGAATTACTTTTCTTTGAATTTTTGCGCTCTGTTTTTTAACATCTTGCCGGAATACTTGAATGTCTTCTTCCGTGACCGGCTTGGACGCGATTTGGCATAGCCACGAGTCTTTGGATGACCGGGCCACTACGGGAAACACCCGGCCATTGGTAGGCTTTGAGACCACATCCTGGAAATGAGGGCAAGCCAGTTTGACCCCCTTTACAGAAATCACATCGCCGGTGAAGGAACGGAACAATTCTTCCAACCGCTTGGGTAGATCTTTAGCCCGTTCTTCTTCGAAAAATTTGTATTGCGCCTCCAGGACCTCTTTGAACGAAGACTCACGACGCACCGGGCAGGATTCAATCCCTAAGAGACTACCGGCCATCACATGCTTGAGCCAAAAACGGAACAAAACATCCGGAATCACTACAATTTGATTTTTCTTGCGGACTATTTCTTCATCGATTAATTTCTGAATCGTTTTTTTTGTGTCGGAGATTTTGCAATGCAGGTATTTTGCCAGATGCTGCAATTTACGGTGGCCGAGCGCGATTCCGGTTACAACATGAACCGGATTGGCGCAAGTTCTGAAACGGGATACGCTGGAACAAAAATTGTGAAAATATTGGAAGATTCTCCCGTTTGGATAAAATAGTTCATCTATAAAGGCACGAAATAAAATGTCCTGACTCACACCGGAGGCGTTCTGACAGGCCATCAGTTCACAGAGCCTATCCGTGAGGGTCTTCAAATACAATGGATGGGCGTCGGTCATTTGCACAACAAAATTAATTTCATTCTGACCGATTTTTTCTTCGCCAATTCTTGCGCGAAGCCAGCGGGATGCCAAGTCAAAATTCAGGTTTTCCACTTCTACAGTTTCAAAATTTCCGAAAAGAAGATTCAATTTTTCCCGGAAAATGAGCCCGCTTTTTGCGCCGCCGGAAGCCGCCACCAAATAGAGCGTATCCCGGTCTACCATGATTTCCCGGCCTAATGTCCCAAACGCATCCCGCACATTGAGCGATTCCAGATGATCAAACGAATCAAAAATCACCAGGGCTTTTGCCCCCGCTTCTTCACGAAGAATACGCGGCAAACTTAGGGCTTTGCGCAGCGCCTCGTCCCCATGGCCAGGACGGACCAAGCGCAAAACATGCCTCATTTCGCGGGCTGTTTTGGGAACATATTTTTTCGCTTTTTGAATTAAAGCGGCCACATCTCGCGGCAGTTCTTCTCCTTTGGATTTCAAAAGACCGGTGAGGCAGCCCCCCATCAAGCGCTTTAAAAATAGCTCGAGGCCGTCCTGAGGCACTTCGACAAAAACAGGAATCACTCCGGGGTCGTTGAGGCTGGAAACAAACTGGCGTAGGAGGAAGGATTTTCCGGTACCGCGCGCGCCCAAAAGGGCCACGTTTTGACGGTACCCTTGCTTGAATGCATCGAGACGCTTGGAAAGAAGCCCGAGAATTTCGCTGCGATCCACCAAATCGGAGCCGAATAACGGATCCATCGCCATAAAAATGAATCCTTCAATTGAATGGCGCAAAAACAAAAGACCAAAATCGCTTTTTTCCCGTTTTTCGAGTACTGTAGCGAGTCAAACGAATTCCTGAACGGGCAAAAGTAAAATACGCCGGACGAAAAAATTAAAAAGGGATAT
>JACQQR010000169.1 GCA_016206875.1 Candidatus Omnitrophota bacterium | reverse complement strand
CCTGAGAACCGAGGCTGTGCGCTTGGGCCGGGCTTCGAGTGGGCCGCGGCGCCTGAGGAGGTCTTCTTCTGATTGGACGCAGGGCGCCTCCGCCTGCAGCTCCGGAGAAAAACTCTTTTTCTACAACCGGACCATAAAGCCGTACAATTCTTCTTCTCTCCGCATTCCTCAGAAAACGTCTACTCTTTTTGGAAAAAAGATATTTGCGTAGCACTTCAACCTTTTGCTTCTTATCAAACGTATCTCCTTCCCAGTCTCCAATGTGCCCTAAGAACGGCAATGTTATATTTGGCCATATCCGGTGCATTTGCCGGTTAGCGATTTTTTGAAGCAGTTTACTGAGCGGATCATCATAAGCAATACGCTCTTTTTCCGGTAAAAAGAGCGTTAAGGCTTCCAGGTACAGTAAAGTTTTCTCTCTGTCTTCCAACGCATACTTTTTGGCAATGCCCCCTTTATTCTCTTCGCTGCCCAATATTTGCTCAACTACAGCATCTCGATCAAACACGGGAGGCGAAAAATTGCCCCCACCATCTTCCGTGGCGCCTGCACTACGCAAACGTTGTGTCAGCACACGTTGAGTTTCTCGCAATCTTTCCACTTGTTCTGCTGGCGCCCCCCCTAAAGCTCCTAATAATCGCATTTCCATATCAACGCTTTCCTTTTCGGCCAAAAGAGGTCCCATCCTAGGCGGGTTGATGCGATTGGAGAGTTCCCGCTCGGCGCTGATGTGCCTGGGATAACGAAGTTTTTTGCTCATGCCCGTTTCTGTCAGTAAAAATGCGGTGGGAAGGCCCACAAACAGGGCAGCCACAATGGTAATTCCTTTGAAAAATATTGATTTTTCAAGCACAGCCGGAATTACATTTTGGCCGAGTACGGCTTCAAAAAACCAAGGAGAGCTCAGGCCTAAGAAAGGAAGAATTGCGTACGCAAGCAGCAGTCCGGTTACAACAGTCATTCCCAAGAGCGCCAGGACAATCCCAATTTTGAACAATACGAAACGCTCTTTAGACTGACGGTATATCGATTTCGTGATTTTAGATAACCCCAAAATATAGACGCTTGTTCCCGCAAGAAGCCAGAAAGACGCCCAAATCCCGGTTACGCCAAACACAGTCGCAAAAATCGCAATGGCTAGAACCGGGGCGTACCAAAGCACCATGGGACCGATGTGGAAAAATAATGCATCCCGGAATGTGTGTCCTTTTTTGATTTGCAAACCCACCGTGGTGCTAGTGACCCAGGGAAACAGGCCTTCACGAAAATAAATCGCAACCACATAAAGAATCAAAAGAGGTTTCCATACAATGAACGGAAGACAAATCAGTGTGGTGAGAAAAGCCAGTAACACTACATTACGGCTGATCCGGAGAATGTCCCGGCCTACATCAAACCAGCTTAACGCGTAAGCGGCCACCACCACTTTCCAGGCACCGGTCACTATATAATGGCCCATGAGATCGGGAATATATCTGGCAGGATCCAGACCGCGAAAATAATTGTTCCATTCCGTCACTTTACTCGCAAAAAAATCTCCGTATTCATGGAAATTCGGCAGCACCCAAAAAGCCACCGCGAAAGCAAGCCCATACCAAAAATGTTTTTTGAGCGTATTCCGTTGATGATCCGTAATCCAGGACGCCCCCTCAGAGCGCGACAAGAATCGGGATCCCGACCACCAATCAGGCCCGAACACAGGAAATTGATTCCACCATTGAAAGAAGTCCTTAACCAATTTCCTTCTTCCTTCATGCACAAGAACTTTCCCGCCTGCTCCCGGTCTTTCCACAAACAAACTCCAACCCACCTTTTTCACCAAGAAATAGGCAGTGATAGTGGAAAGAGCCAATGCCGCAAGAGGCGCAGCAATAGAAAAAACAGGCGCCACTACTCCTAATGTCCCGAAGGCAAACCAAAATACAATTGTGGGCACGCCGATCACGGCTGTCACAATCAAGGGCATAGCCAAATAGCTGAGAAACCAATTTGCGGCTCGAAATGGAATGCTGCGGGGCTGCCTATCCTTTTCAATCACAAAATAATTCCTCCCGGCATCCGAGAAAATAAATTGCACTCCATACGAAATCCGGAGGGCCACAGGCCGTAACCAGTGCGGGACCAGGATCATAACGAACATCACAATGCCAAAAAGCCAGTTTGAAATATATTGCGCCACAGACACCACGGCTCCGGGCAAGAAGGAATTAAACAGCACGCCCAGGAACAGGTAAAACGAAAACACAATGTCTCCCACAATGCCGTACACCAAGGTGCGCATTTGTACCTTCATGCCGGGCGGTTTTGTATTTTTCTTGAGCAAAAATCCGAGCACGGTGAGTTTCGGATGCGGCCAATACGCCTTGGGCGGAAAACGACGGGGGGCCATGTTAGTGTTAGAGAGAACGTTGTACCAGGGCGTTCCATCCAATAAATTTCTCCGAATATTATTCATCCATGAACGGTTAGGGTCCCAGTCAAAAAATGTGTATTGGCGAGGCTCGTCTTCGCTGATGACCACAAGATATGTACAGAGTATCCAGGCCAGAATTCCCGGGAACCACCCAAAAAAGAACCAAACGGCTATCGCCGGCAGCAAAGATCGCATAACCGGGTACATAGCGTGGGAAAGGCGCCAGGTGGTTCCCACGATGGTGTGCTCGTCCTTGGCTTGAATCAAATCTCCGATGGGCCAACGCACGCCGCCGCGAGGCAAGGTAAAAATTAAACTGAACGGAAGCGGCTCCAGCAATAAATCTTTTTCCTGAAAATAATCCATTGCCAGCAAATCTTCAAACAGGAATTCCCAGTCCCCCTCTTGCTCATCGGTGAGCTCATACTGATTTTCTCTCAGGATCCCTTTTGCGACCAGTTTCTGAAAGTGCTTATGTTGCGCTGTCCCTTGAATCCTTGCCCTTTCCAGGAACTCATACGCCCGGATGATTAAATCATGCCTTAATGTAAATTCACGAAGTGCGGGATCCTTAAAATAATGCAGCCAGACTTTTGTTTCTATATGCTCGCCGCCGCCGTCAATCCCCTCCTCGATATCATGGCTTAGATAATCCAAATCCACACTTTGCGGATAAATAATCCGCTGCTGCTCCATACGCAATAGAAACACCATTTTTCCATGACCCGGTGAAATCCAGCGATACCGGCTGCTATTGGCCGCGCTTTCAACGCCGAGGGCAAAACGCCCTCCCCGTTGCGGAATATCTTCCATCGTTTTGGAATAGGTGGAAAATCTCTGGGCGTTGGCCTCGCGTCCCGTATAATCCACAAAAGAAATGCTGGCTTGCTTGATGGGAGAAATAGGCTGCTGGTTGGTGGCCGCCAATCTCATCTCCTCGATAGAATGCGCAAATATTTCTTTGGCCGCGCCCAAAGTATATAAATTTTTGTCATCTTTCTGTGCGGCCAGTTCCACCATGTGATCCGGCTCTACCAATTCCCCGTACCTGTCGATGATGGCAGCGCCTGCTCCATCCACCAAATAGTCAAGGTCTTCACCCAGAATGAGATCGGAAAATTTCGTCTGCAAATCGCGCCCCCGTTGCTTTCCAAGTATTCGCACATCCTCTGACGGAACCACCACATGCCCGTGAAACAAAAGATTCCCTTCCGCATCCCAGCTAAAACCATCGCCTTCATTGACAATGTAGCCGGTTTGATATGCGTTCTCGCCAACTGGATAGCACACTTCCCTGAAAACGTTCTCACCCCGTTCGTTATTCAAACCGAGTCCGGATACATCTTCTTTCCGAATCAAGTACGTGGTTTCATATCCGGTTTTTCCGATATGCATTTTGTAAATATTGCCCAGAATACCGGATGATTTGAAAGT
>JACQQR010000179.1 GCA_016206875.1 Candidatus Omnitrophota bacterium | reverse complement strand
GCACGTATCTACCTGTTTATTCCTTGGAAGCTGCTGCCGGTGGGTTCAGCGATGAGCAAACAATCGAGAAGCTTGGATGGCATTGTACAGATGGATCAATGAAGCTTACACCGGGCATGTTCATTGCAAAGGTGGTGGGTAAATCAATGGAGCCTACTATCAATGATGGAAGTTATTGTATCTTCCGTTTTCATCCCGGCGGTTCCCGGAATGGCCAAGTCGTACTCGTTGAATCTGATCTCGTGACAGATCCGGAACTGGGCACTCGATATACGGTGAAGCGCTACCACAGCGGAAAAGAATTTTTTGATAACGGCACTTGGCGCCATAAGGAAATCATCTTATCTCCGGACAACAAAGTATTTTCAGATATTGTCCTGAAGGACGTCCGTCCGGGAGACTTCAGGGTGATCGCTGAGTTTTTGAGGCAGTATTAGCTATATTTTAGAGGATTTTTTAATTGAATAACGACAACGATGCAAAAATCAAGCCGGGAAATTTGGTTACGTTTGAAAGTAGGGAAGAGGCCGAGCCGGACGGTTATTTCCCGTGCAAGATTTGCAGGCCTTAATGTCAGAAAGCTCAATGAAATATCTCTCCTCCCATCAACTCCGCGTGCTCGATCGCAGGGCTACACAAAAATTCGGGATTCCGGCGATTCTCTTGATGGAGAATGCGGGGCGCGCGGTGGCGGAGGAGGTGCTTCGATTCCGTCCCCGGCCCAGCCGGGTGCTGATTTTCGCGGGCAGGGGCAATAATGGCGGTGATGGGTTGGTGGCGGCGCGGCATTTGGCGGTGCGCGGGGTTTCGTGCGCGGTGATTTATTTTGGGCCGCCGGCTACAGCGGGGTCGGCGCTTCAGTTTCGCATTCTTGGGAAGATGAAGGTGCCGCTTCTTTTGTGGAGCGCGCTCCCGGCTCGCCGGCGCAAAGCACTTTTGGCGCGTTGCGAGGTGATTGTGGATGCGATTTTCGGCCTCGGCGTCTCGCGCGATGTGGAAGAGCCGTACCGGGCGGCGATCGAAGCTATCAACCGTTCACGCAAGCCCGTCGTGAGCGTGGACATTCCGTCGGGCCTCGACGCCGACACAGGACGCGTGATGGGCGTGGCCGTGCGCGCCGCGCGCACCGTAACTTTCGTGGCGCCCAAGCTCGGCTTTCGCAAGCCCTCCGCGCGTGCGGCGACCGGCAAGGTGATCGTGGCAGATATTTCCGTGCTGGGTTGCCGAGTCCGTCTTCGCAAAAAAGTTTGATTTATATATTTATAAATAGTATATTTATATTCATAAAATTTAAATCAAGCGTTTCGAATCCGTGTGCAGCAGGAGAATTCAAGTGAGAACCGAAACCCCAATAGCATTATTTAAGGGCAAAAAAATTCGCAAGACAATTCATAATAACGAATGGTGGTTTGTCATTGAAGACATTGTTTCAGCTTTAACTGATTCTGCTGATCCGAAACAATATATTCAAAGAATGAAATACAGAGATCCAGAAATAGCCGAAGGGTATGTACAGTTTGTACATACCCTTGAGATTGACACACAAGGAGGTCCCCAAGAGCTGAACTGCGCCAATACTGAAGGCATTTTCCGAATTATTCAATCCATTCCGTCTGCCAAGGCGGGCGGGGATATCGCTGGCGGCGCCCGGAAGCAGCTTGAAAACCGGCTCGGCCGATCTGTGGTCTCAAAGAAGAATTTTCTGAAGCCCTCCGGAAAAATAACAAAAAAGTAATGCCTGATTTGGGATAAAATTTACGAGTTAAGAATTCGCTTTGTAGAGATAGAACTTGCGGAGGGTTTTCTTTTTGATGCGGGGGAGGATTTTTGCGTAGAAGCTCTGGTTATGTGTGTCGGAGGCGAGAAGAAGAGAGATTGTTTCATCGCCGGCATATACATTTTCTTTGAATGAGAGCACGTAGGCGCCGTTCCATTTTTGCGCCGCCCTTTTCACCGCGCCCGCGGAAGAATCCGTGTTCGTGTCCCATTCTTTAATGCGGGATGCATGAAATTCTTCCTTCGAGTAAGGCGCCGTGCCCCGGTAATAGGCGTCTAATCCTTCCGGGCTTGCGGGGTAGCCGAATCTGTCCTCAAAAATTTTCTCCGTGGCCTTCCAATCCGCAATATCCGCGGCGCTGTACACATTTCTCATGAAAATAATGTGACCCAAATTTTCCACAATGGGAATTGCGGTGCACACTACAATGAAAGCGGAAATAATTCTCCGAAGCCAAATTCGCGGATCGAGTATATTCACCGCCAGCCCCAAGCAAGAAAAGGCAAGCAGCACTGCGGGCACAATGAGCACAGTCAGGTAGCGTTCGTTGTCCGCCAGGCGAAAACCCATGCAGGTTCCGCCAAGCGCCAAGCCTGTCCAAATGAAAAAATAGAGAATGTAGGAAACGGCATTTCGCTCAATCGGGGGATTGCGTCTTAGAAAAAAATGAAGTTTTATTCCGGCCGCTAAAAAAATGATGAGCAGCACAAGCGGCCAGCCAAATGTGTGCAGCAAATCGGCGGGAAATTTTTCGCTTGTGGGATTGGCCCAAAGCGCTAGGGGGATATTTGATATATGAAATCCGCCCGTGGCCTCGCGCGTTTTTTGATCGAGAAGGGATTCATCCGGAGCACTGAGCGGGATGATAGTGAGCAAGAGCAGGGCGGGAATTAAGACGAGAAACCAGTTCGTTTTTCGTTCTTTGAGCCATTTGAAAATATGGAAATTTTGATCGAGTGCGATAAAAGCCAAGGCGATGAAAGGAAACACACGCCCGGTTTCTTTAGATTTTAATCCAATCCAGTACGAGGCCGTCATGAGTAGAAATGAAAGAAATGTGCGGGCGCGACTTTCGCCGGTTTTACCTGCTGGACCGGAAATATAAAGTTCTAGAAAAAACGCGGCGGCCAAAATATTTCCAAGCTGGGCAAGAATTTCTAAATCGGCTATCCAGGCAATGCCTCGATACATAGGGCTTGCCAGCAAAAAGAAAATTGCGGCAAGCAGGCTCACAAACGTTTTCCGCGTGGCCCGCCAAACTAAAAAGAAGATTGAGGAAGCCACTCCGGCAACCGAAACGCATTTCACCAGCCAAAAAGGATTTGGGTCGTAGCCAAACAGAGCGAAGAGTGTTCTGAAAAGCAGCGGCTCCAACGCGCGCGTGGATTCCAGGCTGGCCGCGCCATGCACGTACAAAGCCGGTGTGAGAGGATTCAGAAAAGAAAGGATGAGATTGCGCCAGGAATGATTGCGTGCGAAGAAAATCACATTCAAATCATCGCCAAAGGTGAAGGGAAGATTCTGGACGAGAAAAAACCAAAATCCCATCCCCGCAAAAAAAATTGCCGCGCAAATCCATTTGCTCGTGTTCGACATGCCGGCATTATAGCAATGCGCCTAGCGACGGTCACCCCATAAGTTAGAGCCTATCCGGTTATCAAATTTCGCTTCAAAATTTGATAACCGGATAGGCTCTTAGTATTCTGTTTCCTAAGTTCGTATAGGATTTAAATACCTTAACTCGCGGCCCCTCTCCCTT
>JACQQR010000163.1 GCA_016206875.1 Candidatus Omnitrophota bacterium | reverse complement strand
TCTCCCTCGTGAGAGGGAGAGGGATTAAGGGTGAGGGTGGGTGGTGAAAAGGGTACGAAATTCTAAACCCTCACCCCTTCCCCTCTCCCTTAGAAAGGGAGAGGGGCCGCGAGATACATTGATGGGCCGCCGGGACGCCTAAACCCTATACGAACTTAGGAAACAGTGTACTAATATGCTCAAGAAATTATTTAGCTTTACTTCATTATTACTCGTGATTTTTTCTTTTCAGCCGCCCGCAATTCCGCAAACTACCTCTCAAGGTATCCAATGGTTTGAATGGGGCGAGAATGCGTTTGAGTACGCGAAAAAAGAAAATAAACCCATTCTTCTTTATTTGACCTCCAGCTGGTGCCATTGGTGCTACGTGATGGACGTGGAGACCTTTAAGGACCCCGACATCATTTTTTGGATTCGCGAGTCGCTGGTGCCCATTCGAGTGAACACCGATTTGAGGCCGGATATTCATGCCCGTTACAACATGGGCGGGTGGCCTTCCACGTTGTTTTTAACCCCGGAAGGCAATGTGGTGATTGGAGCCACTTTTCTATCTCCGGCGCAAATGAAAAACGCCACTTCGGAAATTGAGAGGGTGTTTAAAGAGCATCGGGAAGAATTTGATAAAAAGGCGGATGCGGAAATCAAAGAGTACGGGTTGTTTTTAAAAAAGGCACTTGAGGAGGCCCGGGACGAAGATTTTGCGCCCAGTTTTATCGATAAAATTTTGGCCTCCATTCTCATAAACGCCGACGATGAATTGGGAGGCATCGGCAAAGCAGAGAAGTCTCCCGCGCCTGAAGTTACGGAATTCCTTTTCCTGATCGGCGAAACGCGGCCGGATGCAAAAGCCCGGAGCATGTTGCAGGGCTTTCTTGAGGGAGAAGCGAAATTATTCGATGCGGAGACGGGGGGATTTTTTCGTTACGCTTCGAAGAGAGACTGGACTGAGCCTCAATATGAAAAAATACTTTCGGTGAATGCCCTTTTGCTTCGCGATTTTATCTGGAGCAAGAAGATCTTTCATCAAGCCCAGGATGCTGTCCGGATTGATGCCACTGTATCTTATGCGGACGAATTTTTGCACGACGAAAGCTTGGGGGGATATTTTGGAAGCCAGGCCGCAGATTTATTTTTAACGGCTACCCGCCTTGACCGGACGGAAGAAACGGCCGTCATTCCGGGAGCTGTGTACTACAGCTACACAAAGGCCAAGCGTTTGGAACTGGGAAGCCCGGCTGTGGACCGGAATGTGTATACGAATTCTTGCGCTCAAATCATCAGTGTGTTGTTGGAGGCCGCCGGGCGATTGGGCGATTCGGGGGCTGCTTCCAAAGCGCTTCGGGCTTTGGATTTTCTTATGGAGGTGTCTTTCGAACCTAAAGGGGGAATGAAGCATGTGTTTCCCGAGTCAAAAAAATCAATTTTAATTTTGGAGGATCAGGTGTGGACACTTAAGGCGCTTTTGGAAGCGTTTCGGGTGACCGGAGACGAAAAATATCTACAATCTGTCGGGCGATTGCTCAAGATTGTAGAAAAGAACTTTGGAACGGGTGAGGGAATTTTTTTTGATATGACAGACGACCCCAACGCGCTTGGCAATTTAAAGAAACGGGAAGTGCCTTTGGTTGAAAATTGCTTGATGGCCCGAGTGTATATTCACATGGCCCGTCTTACGGGAAAAGAAAGCCACCGAAATAAAGCGCGTGCCATTTTGCGATTTTTTGCGCCGCGTTATCAGCAATTCTCTCATTTCGCCGCTGCCTACGGCAGTGCCTTGATTGAATGGTTTTATCCGGAACTTTCTGTTGCCGTGATTGGAAATCCAAAGGATGCTCTAACAGAGGCGCTTCAAGAAACAGTGCTTGCTCTTCCATCAGTGCGGATGGATATCAAGCGATTGGCGCCGGAGATTTTCACGGAAGCTCCCTCTGCTGTATTCCGTGTAGGAAACCGCTCGCTGACCCCGGCCCGAACTGAAGCAGAAATTGCGGCTCAGTTTGAGGTAGCGCAAAAGTTGGTCGAGACAGGGCTTGAATAGCCGTAAGCGTTCAGGGTGGGTGTCATGCCAGCGCAGGCTGGCATCTTGTTTTGAGGTTTTTCCGCCAAAGGCGGATCCGCCTTTGGCGGAAAGATTCCGGCCTTCGCCGGAATGACACCCACTCTGAACGGTTACGAATAGCCGAACGGTGGTCCCTATTTTTTACGTGATTTTGCCAAAAAAATAGATATGATTTCTTGGTGAAGGGACGGATTTAGGGACGGTTCTCCTCAAGAGAACCATCCCTTGTACCTTGCAGGAGGTATTGTTATGTGCGGTATTGTGGGATATATAGGAAGGCGCGAAGTGCTGCCGGTGCTGGTGCGCGGCTTGGAAGGGCTGGAATATCGCGGCTATGACTCCAGCGGCTTGGCTTGCTTTGACCCCGAGCATTCCCGGATTGTGGCGGTGAAAGAGAAGGGGAAGTTGGATCAGTTGAAGGCCCGCTTAGAAGGGTTTCATCACAATGGCTGTATCGGCATCGGCCATACCCGCTGGGCCACACACGGGGCCCCCACCCGGGATAATGCCCATCCTCATTTAGACGCCTCAGAGCAATTTGCCATCGTCCATAATGGTATTATCGAAAATTATGAGCGGCTTAAAACAGACCTTCTGCGAGCCGGAACCCATTTCAAATCCGAAACGGATACGGAAGTTTTTGTCCATACCTGGGGACGTCTCGCTCGAAAAATACGTGATGTGCGTGAAGCGTTCCGGCAAACCGTTCTCAAGTGCCATGGCCGTTTCGCTTTTGTGGGCATGAGTTTGAAAACCCCGGACCGGATTTTCGTTTTCCGCCGTTCCAATCCCATTGTGATTGGCGCGGGCAGCGGTGAATATTTTGTGGCCAGTGATGTGACCGCCCTTCTTCCGTACACGCGCGAGGTGATTTATTTGGAAGATGATGAAATGGCGGAAGTGCTTCGGAGCGAAGTGAAATTTTATAACGTAAAGACCGGAAAGCGGATGCAAAAAAAATCAATCCGAATTGACTGGTCCAGCGAACAGGCGCAAAAGGGCGGCTGGCCGCATTTCATGATTAAGGAAATACACGAACAGCCGGATGTGTTGGAAACCGCCCTTGCGAAGCGCATTCAAAAGGGGCGAATTGTTTGGGATACTTTGTCTAAAAAAGCAGAAGCCAGATTAAAAAAAATTCGTAAAATTTTCGCAGTCAGTTGCGGTACGGCCTTTCATGCGGGTTTGGCCGGAAAATATATGCTCGAGGAATATGCCAAGATTCCTGTGGAAACCAGCGTTTCCAGCGAATTCCGTTATTCCGACCCGATCCTTGAAAAAGAAGATATGGTGCTTTTGGTGTCTCAGTCCGGTGAAACGGCGGATACTTTGGCGGCGCTTCACGAAGCCAAAGAGCGCGGCGCGTTTTCTCTGGCCCTTGTCAACGTAGTGGGCAGCACGTTGGCTCGTGAAGCGGATGCGGTGATTTATACTCACGCCGGCCCGGAAATCGGAGTGGCATCCACAAAGGCGTATACGGCTCAATTGATTCACTTGGCTTTATTTTCGATTTATTTGGGGAAACTTCGCGGTAAAATTTCAAATCAAAATTTAAAAACACTTTTGGGCCATGCCAAAAAATTACCCGCTCATATACGCCAATTTCTTGTCAAAGGCAAAGCAAAAGTGGAAGAATGCGCCGACGCTTTGAGTGACAAACCCAATTTGATTTATTTAGGGCGCGGCTATAATTATCCCACGGCGCTGGAGGGGGCTTTAAAATTTAAAGAAATTACGTATAAACATGCCCACGGCTATGCTGCCGGTGAAATGAAGCACGGGCCCATTGCGTTAGTGGATAAAAATCTTCCCGTTGTTTCTATTGCGCCCGCATCCAAAACCTATGAAAAGATGATGAGCAATATTGAAGAAGTGAAGGCGCGCGACGGAATTATTGTTTCTATCGGCACGCGCGGAGATGAAAAACTTCGGCTCAAATCGAAATATTTCCTGGAAATTCCTTCTGTGCCCGAAATTTTTAGCTGCATCTTGACCGTGATTCCTCTCCAGCTTTTGGCTTACCAAGCGGCGGTGTTGAATGGCCGGGAAGTGGACCAGCCCCGGAACTTGGCTAAATCTGTGACTGTGGAATAGGTATACACCGGCTTTGCATGAAAACTACACAGACCAATCAAATCGGCGTTTTTTCTTCAGAGCCCAACGTATGCTGGATGCTTCGTATGTTGGGAAGACTAGAAAATATTGAAGCTACGTTTTTGTCTTACGCCCAACTATCAAAAGAAGGTTCTTCCGCGTACGCTATTCTCATTCTGGATTTGGACGAGTTGAAGTTTGAGAATGTCCAGCTATTGCTCGGCGAAATTCGCCGGCGTTTTCCCCAAACTTGCTTGTTTGTAATCACCTCAACGGCTGCATTGACTGACACATTGTCCAGGTTGGCGCTTGACCGCGTTTTCTTGAAGCCGGTATTGCTCGAAGAGCTGTATCAAGCGATTTTGGCGAAGCTTGCTTTGCCCAAAAGCAGAGGCGAAAGCGCCAAAAGGCGCGCGGGCAAAAAAGCGTCGCAGGAAAATCCGGATCGAATTCCCAGAGCGAAAATATTAGTCGTGGATGACGAACCGGAAGTTTGCGAATTCGTTAAGGACGCCCTGGCCGAAGCCCAAGGCGATTTCCGGGTGGCCTTTGCTCAAAATCCGGAAACGGCATTAAAGATTTGCGCGGAATTTGAGCCGGATATTGTTATTGTGGATCTAAAGCTGCCCCAAATGACCGGCGTAGAACTGATTTCAAGAATGCAGAGGTTGAGTGCGGCCGGTTTAAAAGGCTGCCTTTTTTTTACCGGGACGGATGATAGGGCGCGTTTAGGGGAATTAGAAACTTTGGGTTATCCGGTGCTCAAAAAACCGTGCGATATGGAAGTGCTGGTTGTGGCCCTCTCAAAAATTTGCCAGAATTTGGGGCTAATGAAGAGGGGGTCGGGTGACCAGAAATAATTTGGCCGCCACTGAATCTACGTTTCTGAATGTGTGGGGCACTCCGGCATCAAAGTAGCACGATTCGTTGGCTTGAAGCCTTTTGATTTTCCCGCCGTAATTAATTTCGAGCGTTCCGGATTCCAGGAAAATGCAAACCATAGAATTATCCTTAAAACGCCAGCGCTTCAATTCTTTATGGGCTTTGATGGTCATTAATCCCAGGAAGAAGTCCCGTGTGCTTGTGCCCGGCGGGCTTAACGATTGAATGCTGAAGCCGTGCTGCGCATAATCGATATACCCCCGTTGCCCAAAGCTCGTCACGTGGAAATGGCCGGCGTGCTCGGCAACAGAGCGTTGCGCGAGCTCCGCGAAGGAGATATTGAACGCGTCGGCGATTTTTAGAAGTTTATCGGAAGACGGGTTGTGAATCCGTCCGGCAAGGATATTGAATAAATGTTTATCGGTAATCCCGGTTTTGCGGGCAAGCCATGAAACATTGATGATTCCTCCGGGTCCGTTTCGTTCTCCCATCAGTTGCTTCATAGCCCGTCCCCAAAGAGGGATTTTTTTTCGAGGCAAATCTTTGTACTGCTCATGCAGGTCTTTTCTAATTTCGTCGTACACGGAGCGGCTCCTTCTACGAGCACCGAGTAGCATGGCTCAGAGTGGCAGCGTCGTCGGTTATTGTAACAATCTAAATAGTTTTTTAAATTAATGGAAGTGTACCGGGTATTTATCGGTTTGTCAAAAAATGCGGCAGGGCATCTGAGAGTGCACTCCCTCGCCCGGTGTTTTTGCCCCTGCCCTCTTTCGCCTTGCGGGAGAGGGAAAAATCTGTTTAGAAATAGTTTCAAAATTAATTTGACTTGAGTTTGTGTGCTGCGTATAATCCACACCCTTTCCCCCAGGGATTTATTTCTTCCGGGAATTTGTAGGTTTCGTTGAAATCAAGTACAGTTTTAAACTGAGAACACTGCTTTCAGCTTTCCTAAGTTTCATAACAGGAGCTTAAGAAAGTTAAAGGCAATTTTTTTCTCTGAACGAATTCTCTTAAAGAGAGTTCAGAATAATTGTTCTTTGATAAAAGTTAAGATGTGCGAGTCGGGTCAAGGGTCTCTAAAGTTGATTCATGGAGAGTTTGATCCTGGCTCAGAACGAATGCTGGCGGCGTGGATTAGGCATGCAAGTCGAACGGGCTTGGGTAGCAATACTCAAGTTAGTGGCGAAAGGGTGAGTAACACGTGAGTAATCTGCCCTTAGGATCGGGATAACCCCGCGAAAGCGGGACTAATACCGGACGTGATTCCGGAGTCTTCGGACTTTGGAAAGAAATGATGGCCTCTATTTATAAGCTATCGCCTTTGGATGAGCTCGCGGTATATTAGCTAGTTGGTAGGGTAATGGCCTTCCAAGGCTATGATGTATAGCTGGCCTGAGAGGGTGGTCAGCCACACTGGGACTGAGAC
>JACQQR010000164.1 GCA_016206875.1 Candidatus Omnitrophota bacterium | reverse complement strand
GCGTTCAGGGTGGGTGTCATGCCAGCGTAGGCTGGCATCTTGTTTTGAGATTTTTCCGCCGAAGGCGGATCCGCCTTCGGCGGAAAGATTCCGGCCTTCGCCGGAATGACACCCACTCTGAACGGTTACGAATTTTTGAAGCCGGATACGAGGGCAATTTAACCATATAAAAAATGAAAAAGCAACCCGGCCTTCCCTCTCGGGGTGCATGACCACAAGCTATACCCCTCCCTACACCATTTGTCCTAAAAGCGCAGCCGATTGTTTTCGGAAAATTGCTTTTTCAATCAGATGAAATCCGCTGCGAGTCAATGAGCCCGAATTATTTGTCAATCCCAATTCGTTCAATAAATCCTCATACTCTTCCGGGAAATAAGTTTTTATATCTTCTCCTAAAACACCAACGATTCGGGCAACTCGCAAAACGGTAGATGTACGCACGCCATATTGATTCATCCATAAACTATTCTTAGAAGCGCTTCCCAACAGCACTGCTCCTTTAACCCCCAGACTGGAAGCTTCGCTTCCCAAATCCGCACGCACCGCTTGTTTCAACTGTGTTTTTTCGCCGGTCTTTTCCTTCCATCGGCTGCGGATTTCTTCGATTCGACGGAGTTCGGGCAAAGAAACAAAAGGTTCGTTGAATTTTCGATACCACAGTTCCAACAAATAAGAAAAGACAAAAAGGGTTCCGAAGACAGCAATTACGCCAGCACTGGCGACAAACCATTTTTGAAGCAACATAGGATCGGAAAGTATACCAGCCAAGTTTTTTTTACGCACCGCGGCCAAAAGAGTTGTGCAGACAAAAATTGTAATAAATGCCGGAACCGAATAGTAGATAGATAGAAATCGCAAACCAAACAGGATCTGCACACCCCGAAATGGCTTTTGCCAGTTATAGTGTTGGACGGCAAATGCATTCCACGATAACCGGGCTAAGTCATTTTCCAAATCCTGCGCGCTGTACAAATCAAAAATATGAACTTTTTCCATTGCATGTGAAGAATGGACATCCGATGTAATGGCAAAAAGATACCGGCCGTCGGGAGAAAAATGCATGGCCTCAATTTTTTCTGCAGGAACTTTGAGCCAGCGCCAAAGCTGGCCGGACTTGGTTTCATATAAATGAATCATGATTTCGTTATGGTCACGTCTTGAAACTGCCCAAATCGCCGCTGCTTTCCACCCACGTGTCGTAAGCCGATTGGCCACAGCCAAATGCTCCCCATCCGGACTGAGAATGAGAGGAGAACCCGTAACACCTCCATAATCTTTAAGTGGAAATGAATAACTGATTTCGCCTTGAGAGCCGAGAATATGAACTTCTGAGCGGTGAGTGCCCTGCACTGTGACTGTAACTTTTCCCGCGTGATAAACATGTTCTCCTCCCGATTGTTCCTCGCTGTCCCACTCAAAACAAGACACAGCCGGAGGGACTTTGTCGCTTACAAGGTTCCCTTTTTCTGCGCGATCGATCCTTGTAAAAGATTGGCCGCGAGCTAAATCCAACCAAGCAACGAAACGGCGCGAACCGCTGCCCGGTAATTCATAAGCAACTGTGCTAACGTCTTCGGAAAATAAAGGCCGGCGGCCGGAAATTCGTTGGTCAGGAAGCAGTAAGCTCAGAGTAGGTTCCTTCACCCATTCGTTAAAGGGTGTTTCCCCTTCCGCCGTCAAAGAATGATCTTCGTTCAAACTTATAGCCGTTTTGCCGGCCGGCTTAGATTTTTCAATTCGCCCAAGCGACTCGGCCCGGACACGCTCAAAATGCCGGATAAAGGGTCCAGCTTCAGGAATGTTGAGGGAAGCGCCTACCACAACAGGCGCGGTTTGACGGGGGACCAAAATCCGGCTGCGGTAATCCAGACACCGGTTGGGATCTTTAATATTGGGTGTGACCACCGTGAAGGAACTATTTTCTTTTTTTAGATTTGAAATCAAAACCTCTGAGTGAAAACCTCCCAATACTACGGCTATTTTTTCGGAAGTTTTATTCCTTGGTAATCTTTGATCAAAAATTTTATCCCGCTTTTCAACTAGCTCATAATTCCGGAAAGCCATACTAATTTCTTTTTTGAGTTTTTGAAATAGAGGAGAATATAAATTCATCTTCTTAAGCTCGCACCATTCGCTGCGAGTGAGCTCGAGCCGGAGTAATTTCTTAATGTGATTCCATCTTTTTTCTTGATTCAAAAATCGGAGGGTTTCTCCGGATAGCTTCATTTTGGCAAGAATCAAATCTTCAAGACAGCCTATCTCTTGGCGGAGAGATTCGGCATCGAGTTCGTCCTTGAGAATGTGATAGCGAATCCAATGCTTCAGCTCGGGACTGAGCGGTACGTTTGGCCCCAAACCATCCAGCCAGCGCTCAAAATACCAGCGCAAATGACCGCGGGCACGCCAGTGCTCGTCGGGGTTCCAGAGGAAAGAGTCGTTTTCGTACTGCGTACGGTGTACGGTGTACGGCGTATGCAGTACACCGTATTTTAAAAAAGCCATTAGACGGACATATTGCGGCCATTTTTTTTGTGATGACACTTCCTGAAAATCAATTCCGGCTATCTTCTTTGCCCGTAATGCCAATTCCCGGGTATATCGATCGAGCGAAATCTTCTTTTCTTCAAATTGTTTCTTGAGCTTGAGGAAATTTTTAAGCTCTCCCTGAATGAATCGGGCAGCGGCTTTTTTGAAATCGGCATCCAGCTTTTTTACTTCCGTCCCGATTTTTGTCTGGGCCCGGTATATATTCTGCACGGAATGAACATTGTTGAAATATACATCCGGATCTTCCATTCCGAAAAATCGGATATGACGGGGCGCCTCCAGGGCGTACCGTTCCACACCTCCTATCTCCCCCATCTCGAAAAGCCGGTTCCACACTTTCTCGTTTATTTTTTTCAGGCGGCTTGCCGCATAAAACCGGCGGTCGAGCTTAAAACTACCGCCTTCAAAGTAAATTTTTTTCACTCTTTCTTTTTCTACCAATTCTTTGAGAATGAGACGGATCTTTTCCTGCGCATCCAGACTTTCATGCGCATCTTCTACCAAATAAATTTCAGGGGATTTTTGAAGTGGGAAAAACTCTTTGATACGGCCTAAATCCGGCGAGATACCGCAATGTACCTGGGTTAGATAAGGAGGATGAAGAAGAGGAGGCTCGAGAATACCCGAGGCCGGCAACACGGAAGTCCAGGTAAAAATAAGAGTAATTAAGGAAGAAACGGTCTGGGTCAACCGTTTACCCGGATTTCTTTTTTTAAGCAACATCAACTTGGGCAACCTCCTTTTTAAGCTAAGTAGGGGAAGTATACCTAATTATTTTGAGATTACAAACCAATCATTGATTTCGAATTGGAGGATATCCTCAAAAACTACCTTTTGCGTTCTCTATAAGACCTATGTTAACCTTGGCGGAAAATTTAAGGAGAATTCTTTATGGCGGAATGGTGTTTGGCGGGAAAAAAAAGTGATTTTACAGCGCAGTCCTCAAAGTTGCTCGAAGCGGCCGGAAAAGAAATTGCCGTGTTTCATGCAGAAGGTAAATTTTTTGCCGTGTCTAATTTTTGCCCGCACCGCGGCGGCCCGCTCTACCAAGGAACTCTCGAACCCGGCCCCTCGGTGGTCTGCCCTCTGCATGGCTGGACATTCGATCTGGAGCAAGGCGGGTGCCTGAATATGCCCAATGCGCATGTCGGCACCTTTCCTGTGGAAGTGCGCGGCGAAGAGGTGTTTGTGCAAATATGAAAGCCATTATTTTAACGGCCGGAGTTGGAAAACGCCTGGCTCCGCTTACCGACGAAACACCCAAATCCATGATTCCTGTTGGAGGGAAACCACTCCTAGAATATCACTTGGATTATTTGAAAAACTTGGGGATCACAAAAATAATTCTGGTGGTGGGCCACTTACGCGAAAAAATCGAAGCGTTTGCGGGAAATGCCTGGAAAGGCACCCCTATTCAATACTATGAAAGCCCCGATACGCGCGGAGGCAGCCTCATGTCGCTTTGGTCGGCGCGCGGAGAAATGAACGAGGAGATTCTCATCATGGATGGCGATGTCTTTTATCCGGAAGCGCTCCTGAAGCGCCTGGTTCTTTCGCCGAAAGCAAATTGCCTTCTGGCCGATCCCTCTTCGGCGGATACGGGAGAGGAAATGGTGATTTACGCCGAGGCCGGTCGGGCATTTTTTATTTCGAAAAAACCTTGCTCCACGTACCCGCCGGCGGGTGAATCTGTTGGATTTTTAAAGCTCTCAAAACCGGCCGCCGGGGAACTGGCGAAAATTGTCGATGCATTCGTCCGAGCCGGAAAAAAAGGCATCGAGCATGAAGATACGTATCCGGTGTTGATGCAGCGCTGCGTAGTGGGCTATGAAACTGTGCATGATTTGAAATGGACGGAAATTGATTCGATGGAAGATTTGGAGCGGGCGTATGTCATTGCGAGCGAAGCGAAGCAATCTCCAATGAAGAGATTGCCACGTCGGCCTACGGCCTCCTCGCAATGACGTAATAAAAAAGTGATTGATCACTTTTTTATTACGTCACCTTCTCCCAAGCGCGGCGATAGTCTTCAAACGTGTCTACTTCCAGCCAACCTTTATAGATATCTACCGTGGAAATTTCGTGACCCAAGTCGATTAATTCCTGAACTAAATCTACGAGCGAAGCTTTTTCTATCGAAGAGGCTTCCTGGAACGGGCCGGAAATATGGCGCTTAAGCGCCTGACGGTATGCTTCTTTCGCTATTTGAATTCCCCGGGCGGAAAAATAGGCAATTCCAATGAACTCGCCTGCGGCTTTGGACGGGTCAATACGCTCGTTTGTACCCGTCTGCGTGACCGTGTCCGGCTCCTCAGGAGACAAAAAGCGCTGGTTTTGCGTGTGCACAGAAGAAGTGAGGACAAGCTCCGTACCCTTCGGCACGGCCTTTCCGTTCCCGTTCTCACCGGCGCTTGCGCTTGCATAATGATCGCGCCAGGAGCGGTCCACTACCAGGCGGATATCGCCTTTGGAGCGCAACAGTTTTTGTAAAATGGTTTCGTCAAACACAATATCCCCGTACAGCACAATCACCGGCCCTTTGAACATTTCTTCCGCGCAAAATAATGAATGCAAAATATACGTGTCTGCGTAACGGGGATTTTCAAAGTACTTGAGTTGGGGCATGCAAATCGTGTTTCCCAAATAACCGCGCACAACACCGATGCGAGAAACACCGGCCGTCTTCAGTGCGGAAACTTGGCGCTCCAAAATACTTTTTCCTTTGAGCTCAAGCAGGGTTTTGGGGCGCGCGGCAATAAGCGGCATTAAATCTTTTTCGAAACCTGCGGCCAAAATCACAGCCGAAGGAGATTCTTCGGCGCTCGTGATAAATTCTTTTTGCACGCGGTCCAAATCGCTTTGGCCTACCAGCCGGAACACTTCTTCAAGCGGCACAATTTTTTGATCCGAGGCGTCGGGAAAACGCTTGGCACGCATCTCGGCCAAGGTTTCTTGCATGGCCTTGATGCTGGCACGAAGCGGTTGATTGGCAAAAATAATGACCTGGTACCCCATGGCCTCGAGCTCATCACTCGTGACTTTTCCGTATTTGGTGGGCACGGCAACCAGCGGCACGGGGCGCTTCCACTGGCGGGCAAAAGACGCCACCTCCTCCGCCGTCTTGGCTTTCGAGTGCACCAAAATAGCGTCTGCTCCCGCGTCGGCGTAGGCATGAGCCCGTTTCAACGCTTCTTCAATGCCAAGCCCGGCAATAAAGGCCTCCGTGCGTGCGATCACGAAAAAATCGGCATCTGTTTGCGCCCGCTTCGCCGCGCGAATGCGTCCGGCCATCTCGTCAATAGCCACTAAATCACGGTCGTCTCCCGGATAAAGGCTGCAGCGTTTGGGAAACGGGTTATCTTCTATCGAGATGCCGGCAATGCCGGCTTTCTCAAATTCACGGACCACGCGCATCACGTTCACCGCGTTGCCATAGCCGTTGTCGCAATCGGCAACGACAGGAATATTCACGGCCTGATTGATATCGGAAGCGGCCAAGAGGCTTTCGGTCATGGTCAGCACATTAGCGTCGGGCATACACTTTTGCGCGGCCGAAGTGCCAAAGCTGGAGACCCAAACGCCGTCAAAACCCGCTTCCTGAATCAGCTTGGCGCTTATGGCGTCATGAGCGCCCACCAGGGTGATGGATTTTTTCTCGCTGAGTAATTTTCGAAGTTGCGTAGTTCGTTTCATAAAATAAGGAATTGAGGGACTGTCCCTGAAGGGGACTGTCCCTTTTAAGTTTTTTACGGCACAAAAAAAGTGACAGTCACTAAAGTGACAGTCACTTATCGGTCACTTATCGGTCTACTGGTAACTGGTACTCCGGTGCTCCGTCTCTTATCAGCTCCGAGCGTTCATCAACCAGTTTTTTAAGTTTACGGCCTGTGCGAAGCGCGCCGGGCGCATAAAAGCGGAATGTGATTTCAAAAAGCCCCATCAAATAACTTTTCCAATAATCGGGAAAATCTTTTTCGAGCACAGCCAAAATATTTTTCTCCACCGCCGGTCCTTCTTCGGGGCTGGCCAATTCCAGACGGAATTCTAAAATGTCTTTATTTTCCGGTTTAAGCACGGCCAGCTGATAGCTTTCTACGGGCATTTGAATTTGACGGAAAATTTGATCGAACATCCAAGGGCTGATATTGCCCATGCCGCAGGCAATCATTTCATCCACCCGCCCGCGCAGTTTCGATATTTTGGTGGTGCCCAGGCCGCAAGGGCAAACGCCTTCAATGCGCCGCGCCACGTCCCCCGATCGGTAACGGATGAGCGGCATGCACATGCGATTGAACGTTGTATACACAATTTCTCCGTAACCATCCGAGTCGGGATTGATAATTTCGAAATAAAACATAAAGTCGTTTAGATGATAGCCGTCTTTTTGCTTGCATTCCACACCGAGGCTGCCGAACCCTTCCGTCTGCCCGTAGGTCAACAGCACGTCGGTTTTCCAAACTCCCTCGATATAATTGCGTGTTTTCTCCGTCATATTTTCTCCGCCGGCCAAAATCATTTTCACCGGCCAGCTTCCCCGTTTCTCCGCTACTTCGGAAAGGCGCAAAAGCCACGAAGGGTCGCCCACAAAAATGTTGCATTGATAAGGCTGAATTTGATCATAAAAATCTTTGGGATCGATTTTACCGGCCTCCACATGGAAGGCCTGCATCCAGTCCAGCGAAGCTTTGAGCGTAGGCCCGGAAATCCAGAATGAATAATCGAACGCGCTGGCCACTTTATCCTCGGGCCGTATGCCCATTTTCCAAAGCCCTGTGCCCCCTACTTTGCCGTACTTGCGGACTTCGGAGGCCGAGAAAAAAACGCGCTTCGGCAGCGGCGATGTGGTGCCGGTAGTTTGGTAGGCGGTGATGGGCTTTTCGCAGACGAAATCGTCGCTGGAATTTTTTCTCAAATCATCGCTTTCCGTAAAAATAGCTCCCAAATCCTGCGGCTTTTTAATTTTGCGGATATCGATTCCGTGGCTGTCGAATAGGCGGCGATAAAATTTGGAGTGCCGGTAGGCATGCCGCAGGGTGATTCTGAAAAACGTGCGCTGCGCCAGCGGCAATAATTTTTCTTCGGAAATCAGATCGAGAATTTTATAGGTCCAGGCCGGAGAGTTTCCAAAAAAAGCGAACTCCAAAAAACGGGAAGTCATATTTTCCATAAATTATCCGATCGCTTTGCGGAACAATTGATCTAAAAGATCCAGGGCAAAGCCGATCTCTTGTTTTGTGATATCAAAGCTGGGAGCCAGGGTGAAAACATTTTTGTAATATCCCCCCACATCCAAAATCATTCCATATTTCTTCTTGCCCGCCGTCAAATTGCCTTCCATGCCCAGCTGGAACATGCGGTCCACCAGCTCCCGGTCGGGCGTATAACCGTCCGGCTTGCACACTTCGATGCGCAGCGCAAGGCCCAAGCCATCCACATCACCGATGACGCCTTTATATTTTTTCTGCAAATCTTTCAAGGCCGCAAGAAAATATCTTCCCTTTTGTTGGATTTTCGTTTCGAAATCTTCTTCCTCAATCATGTTCATCACCTCGAGTGCGACGGCGGTGCCGAGTGAATTGGAAGAAAAAGTAGAATGCGTGGAGCCGGCCGGCCACACCTTCGGATTAATCAGATGCTCTTTAGCCCAAATACCGGAGAGCGGATTTAAGCCGTTGGTCATGGCCTTGCCGAATACCATGATGTCCGGGGTCACATCAAAGTTTTCAATGCCCCACATTTTGCCTGTGCGGTAAAAACCCATTTGAATTTCATCATCCACCAAGAAAATTTTGTAGCGATCCAGCACTTTTTTTAGTTCCACAAAATAATTTTTAGGCGGCACCACATACCCGCCTGTTCCCTGCACCGACTCCACATAAAAAGCGGCGAATTCGCTTTCGCCGGCTTTCGGATCCCACACGCCGTTATATTCTGTCTCAAATTGTTTTTCGAATTGTTTGACGCAGTGCAAGCCGCAATCGTCCGGCTTCTTGCCGTACGGGCAGCGGAAACAATAAGGATAAGGAACAAACTGCGCGCGCTCGGAAAAATGCCCGAATCTGCGGCGATAGCGATAACTGGAAGTAATGGAGGTGGCCCCTAACGTGCGGCCATGGTAGCCGCCCATAAAAGCAAACATCAGGCTTTTTTTCGTGGTGTTGCGCACCAACTTCAGAGAATCTTCAACCGCCTGCGCCCCGCCTACGTTGAAATGAACGCGCCCTTTTTCGCAAAACCGCTCTTCGTTGGCTTTTCCGATGCGGGCGGCCAGCTCAATTTTTTCCCGGTGCAGGTATTGGCAGGCCAGTTGGGGCAGCGTATCTATCTGCCGCTTTAAGGCTGCCGCCAAACGTTTGTTGTTGTAGCCGAAATTCGCCGCCGAATACCACATCTGCAAATCAAAGTAGGGCTTGCCTTCGATATCGTACAAATAGCTTCCTTCCGAGCGCTCAAAAATTTTGGGCTCTTCGGCGTAATGCACCGTGTCGCCCCAAGAACAATATTCTTTTTCCAGCCGCAAAAGTTCTTCGGCATTCAGCTTTTGTTTGCCGTTCAATGAAATCGATGAAATTTTTGAATTTGACTTCGGCTTTGAAGGAGTTTTTTTTGTTCGCGTTTTCATATTTTTTGTTTTGTGGGCGCTTGTTTTTTAGTTTCCACCCAGCGTTGAATTTTTGAGAATTGTTCAAACGGAATCACTTCGATTCCTTCCCGGTGACAATATTCCAATAAATGGCTTTTGGCGAACACTAAATCGGCTTGGCGGGCGCCAAACCGGTCGGACATGCCATCGCCGATAAAGATGACTTCATCGTTTTCTGTCTCGCGCGCTTTGCGGATGATTTCCGCTTTACACGTAGCGCATCCGTGCGTACAGGCGCCGCCGGAATAGGGAAAACCGAACTCCAGACGCGTGCCCATCATTTTTACTTCATTGGCGAAAATGGGAACCGTTTTCAAGATGGCGGCATAATCAGGGAAATTTTTGTTCAGAATATGACGGATAAACCATTGAAAATTGTCGGAGACAATTCGAAGCGGAATTTCCCGCGTAAAACAAAAGGTTAAAAAGGATTCAAAGGTGGGGTCAATTTCTATGCTGTCCAGGAGAGTTTCTATATCAGAGGTTCTAGCCTGGACGAGAGCCATTTGCGCCCGCAGGCAGTCCAAAGAGCCTATGGCTCCGGACACCCATTGCTTTTCAATTTCAAGCCACTCGGAAGAGGCAAAGCGCGTGAGGACCTCGTCCAGCACGTCTTGTTGGGTAATCGTACCATCAAAGTCGGTAAATAGAATCAAGGAAGAGGAACTCCTATAGGTAAAAGGCGCCTCATGGTAGCAAATACACTCCAGGCTTTCAATGCAAAAACCCTAAAGGGTGCATATCACTTTAGGCAGTGAAAATTGAGGTCACTTTTAAATGCGGCCCCTCTCCCTCGCGAGAGGGAGAGGCCTGCCTGCCGGACAGGCAGGGATCAAGGCCTGCCTGCCGGCAGGCAGGGTGAGGGTGAGTGGTAGCGCCAAACCCTCACCCCTCCCCCTCTCCCTTTAAAAGGGAGAGGGGCCGCGTATGTAATAATGCCAATTTTCACTGCCTCTTTTGGTATGCACCCACCCTAAACGGTGGTTCGCGCAAGCTCTTGAAATATTTCGGCAAGCGTTGGGTGCGGGTGAATGATTTGCGCCAAATCACGCAGCGTAAGCCTAGAATGGATGGCAAGCGTCATTTCGGAGATCAGCTCGGTGACATGAGGCCCAAACAAATGCGCCCCTAAAATTCTCCCTGAGGTTTTTTCGTACACCAACTTTGCGATTCCTTCGGGGACTCCTTCGGTGTGGCTGCGACCTACTGCCCCAAACAACATTTTAATTTCCAGCGCCTCACTGATTCCATTTTGCCGGGCCTGCTCAAGGGTTTGACCCACCGAAGCCACTTCAGGGTGCGTATAAATGGCGCTGGGAACAAGCGATAAATTGATTGTACACCTCTTGTCTTTCACATTACGGGCGGCAATCATTCCTTCGTAAGAAGCCGCGTGAGCCAACTGCGGGCCCTCAATGATATCTCCAACGGCAAAAATCCCCTTCTCAGAAGTCTCCAAATATTCATCAACTTCCACAGCGCTGCTTTTCGTAAGCCGCACACCGGCCGCTTCCAAATTCAGATTTTCTGTGTTCCGGCTTCTTCCTACCGCCACAAGAATTTTGGATACAGCGAGGTTCGCCCCCGACTTGAGTTGTACTTGGAAAGCATCACCTACCCATTTTTTTTCAGAAATAGAATCATTCAGATAAATTTCCACGCCTTTTTTCTTCAGCGAAATTTCCAAGCGCTTTGAAATTTCCGCGTCTTCCGTGGCGATGAGCCTATCGAGCAGTTCCACCAAAATTACTTTTGTGCCGAATGAAGAATACATCGAGGCGAACTCAACCCCGATTACGCCGCCCCCAATAATCAAAAGAGAGCGCGGAATTTCTTGGGTCTCTAAGCCCTCGGTGGAAGAGATGATTTGTTTTCCGTCGAACGGAAATTGAGGAAGCGCTCGGGGTTTTGAGCCGGTGGCGAGAATAACATATTGCGACTGAATGCTTTCTTCGCCGACAGAAATCCGGTTTGGCCCCGTAAAACGCGCGGAGCCCGAAATCACGGTTACTTTGGCTTTCTCAAGCGAAGCCCGAACGCCCTTTTCGAGGGCGGCCATTACCGCTTTCTTTTTTTGAAGGAGTAAAGCCGGGTTGAGCGATGCGTTTCCTGTTTCAATGCCAAAGCTTTTTGCGGTGCCTAGCTCGTTCAGGACGGAAGCTGCATGCAGAAATGTTTTGGACGGAATGCAGCCTTCCCAGAGACAAGTTCCGCCCAGCCGGCTTTGTTCTACGAGCGCAGTGCGCAGTCCAAGCCGGGAGGCCTCCAGAGCGGCAGAAACACCGCCCGGACCGGCGCCAATAATTGTGAGCAAAAAAGATTGGGACATATTTTTTGTCATCCCAAAAAGTAAAATATCAGCCAGAGTGTACCCCCGGGCATTTCAGTCGGGGGCTTGGGTAGCACAGACACTATAAGCGGTAATTAAGCCGGAAGGAAAGAGCCGAGATTTTTGAGCGTAAGTTTGGTTTTAAATTCAACTTCGCCGAACTCGTGCCGCGTGGTTTCCGGCACTGCCCCTTCTACCGGATTTTTTAGATTATGACGGGTTGTAAACTGGCGGCTTATGGAAATTTTCTGGCTTTTCTCGCTGATTTGCCATGCCCTGTCCTTCGGAAGGTCCGACTCGATAGAACCGTATGTGCAGCGGAGTTTTCCCGTCATTTCGTCGAAACTGATGCTTAGGTTTTCTTCGGTCAAACGGATATTCAACAGTTTGCCTTCATTTTCTTCCAGATCAATATTGACCTGCGCACGTCCGACATTCATGGGTTCAAACGGGATTACGGCCGGCCAAGTATCAAAGATATAGTAATGGGTGATCTCCATATTGCGCCCATTTCCTTCAAAATGAATGTCGTGCTTGACGAGCAATTTAATGTTCTTCTCTTCGAATGGTTGAGGGGCGATCAGCAGATTGAAATTTTGCTTTTCTTTGCCTTGGGCAACGGCCTGGGCTAATTCGGGGTGGAAAAAAATGCGCCCGGCCTCAATCCAAAACGGCTCTTCCAACGTTTCTGCGCCTTCGGTGTGGCCGGAGACGGGAAAACTATCTATATTTTCTTCTTCAATTTCCAGATAGAAAGGCAAACCGGCGAAAGCGGTATTGGCCGCGGCTTGGCCGGGAGCAACAGGAATCACAAAATTAAAAAGAAGAAAAATATTAAGAATGAGAAGCGAAAAAGTATTTTTCACAAACTTCATGACTTGTCTCCGAAAATAAGTATTTATG
>JACQQR010000173.1 GCA_016206875.1 Candidatus Omnitrophota bacterium | reverse complement strand
TTTTTCCGCCAAAGGCGGATCCGCCTTTGGCGGAAAGATTCCGGCCTTCGCCGGAATGACACCCACTCTGAACGGTTACGTTCATAAGGAGCATCTTCCCACATGATTTTGAATGTATTTCACCGATTCACGGACCGGCGTGCCCGGACCAAAAATGCGTTTCACCCCCATTGTTGAGAGAAGCGCCTGGTCTTTTTTTGAAATGATTCCTCCTCCCAAAAGGAGAATATCCGCAGCCTTTTCTTTTTTGAGCAACTGAATGATTTTCTCAAACAAAGTGACGTGAGCGCCGGACAAAATGCTGAGCGCAATGACTTGAACATCTTCGTCAATAGCCGCGCGCACAATGGCCTTCGGAGTTTGATGCAGGCCGAGATAGACCACTTCCATTCCGGCATCGCGAAGAGAACGCGCGATAATATTCATGCCGCGGTCATGTCCGTCCAAACCGGGCTTGGCAAGTAATACACGAATTTTGAGAGTCATGTCATACCACCGACGGCGGAATATATTCGCCGAATTCTTTTTTTAACGTCTCGACAATTTCACCTTCTGTCGCATACGCCTTGGCACAGTTGATTAAAAAAGGGATAACGTTGGATTTCCCGCTGGTTGCTTTTTTTAAAGCCTCGAGGGAACGGCGCACTCGCTGATTGGAGCGCGTTTTCCGGAGTTTCTTTAATTTACGGATTTGCGCGCTCTCGGTTTGGCGGGTGATTTCAAGAATAGGCGGATGAAATATTTCTTCCTCCAAGGCAAATTGATTGACTCCCACCACAATGCGTTTTTTTTCATCCACTTCTTTTTGGAAACGCTCGGCTGAGTCCGAAATTTCTCTTTGATAAAAACCTGCCTCAATAGCCGGCACAACGCCTCCGAGCGCACGAATTTTTTTAAAATAGAGCTCGGCTTCCTGTTCCATTTTATCGGTCAACCACTCTAGAAAGTAGGAGCCCCCCAATGGGTCTACCACATTCGTAACTCCCGTCTCATACGCCAATACCTGCTGCGTGCGAAGGGCAATATGCGCAGCCAGCTCGCTGGGAAGCGCAATGGTTTCATCCAGCGAATTGGTGTGGAGGCTTTGACAGCCGCCCAGCACCGCCGAAAGCGCTTCAATGGCCGTGCGAATGATATTGTTTTCCGGCTGCTGGCTGGTAAGCGAAACCCCGGCCGTTTGCGCATGAAACCGCAGGTGCATCGAACGCGGCGAGCGGGCTTTATAGATTTGCTTCATGTGTTTGGCCCAAATGCGCCGCGCAGCACGGTATTTGGCAATTTCTTCAAAAAAATCCAGGTGGGCATTGAAAAAGAAAGAAAGCCGCGGAGCAAAATCGTCTACTTTCATGCCTGCCTTCAAGCATGCTTCCACGTAAGTAAAACCATCCATCAACGTAAATGCCAGCTCCTGGACCGCCGTAGCGCCTGCCTCGCGGATGTGATAACCGCTTACGCTCACCGGATTAAATTTTTTCATGTGCTTGCCGGTGAATTTAATGAGATCCACAATGATGCGAAGGCTGGGCTCGGGAGGAAAAATCCAGGTGCGCTGGGCAATATATTCTTTCAAAATATCATTTTGCAAGGTGCCGCGCAGGTCTTGAATCTTCGAGCCTTGAGCCTCGGCCGCCGCCACATAAAAAGAAAATAGGATAGCCGCCGGGCCATTCACCGTCATCGAAGTGGAAATAGAATCAAGCCGGATTCCCGAGTACAACTCTTCCATATCTTCAAGCGAGTCGATGGCCACGCCGCACTTCCCCACCTCGCCCTGCGCGCGCTCATGATCTGAGTCATAACCCATCAGGGTCGGCAAATCGAAAGCGGTGGAAAGGCCTGTTTGCCCGGATTTTAATAAAAACTTAAAACGGCGGTTGGTCTCCCGGGCCGAGCCGAAGCCGGCGAATTGCCGCATCGTCCAAAGTTTGGTTCTGTATCCCTCGGGATACAATCCCCTCGTGTACGGAAACCGGCCTGGATGGCCCAAATCGCGGGCGAGATTTCGCCCCGCCAAATCGCTTGCATCGTATGAAGGTTTAAGCGGAATGCCGCTAAGAGATTCAGTCATGAAGATTTTTTCCTGCGCGCTTTTTTCACCCGGAACCTAATCAGCACACGCAAAAGAGAGTCCACACCTTCTCCATAAAGAGCCGCCACACCGAGAACCGGCGCCGAGGCCCGGTTTCGTGACACCGAGTGGCCTTCCAGGCCTCGTTCAATACGGCTGAAATAGATTTTTTCCTTATCGCGATCCATCTTGTTCACAATGAATATATCAGCCACTTCCATGAGTCCGGCCTTCATCGCCTGCACCTCATCGCCGGATTCAGGAGTCATCACAACCACAGTCACATCCGAATAAGAGGCAATATCGATATCAAGCTGGCCTACGCCGACGGTTTCCAGAAAAATAAAATCGAATCCGGCAGCATCTAAAATGTCGGAAGCATAGCGGGCAGCAAGGTTCAAGCCTCCTTTATGGCCTCGGGTAGCCATGGAACGGATATAAACTCGAGGGTCTAACTGGATATCGCGAAGGCGGATTCTGTCGCCTAAAAGCGCGCCGCCGGAGAAAGGACTGGTGGGGTCCATCAAAATAATACCGACACGGTACTTTTTTTGGGAAAGGGTTTTGGCAATTTGATGAATCAACGTGCTTTTGCCGGCGCCCGGAAAACCCGTGATTCCGACGCGAAGCGCCCGGCCGCCTTTTGCCCCGAGCTTTGCCAAAATGGGCGCTACACCCGGCATCGCGTTTTCTACGTGGGAAATCAGTTTGGCGATAACCTTGCGGTCTCGGGCAAGCACTCCACAGATAAGAGACTTGGAACTGGCCGTCATAGAAGAACTATATCGGCCAGATATGAGTAAAACGATAGTCCCCCTCTATAAGGGGAGGGACCTTTACGCCGACTGCTCTCTCAAGCGCGCGCCGGTGATATCGGCAAAAAGGTCGTCAATCAGCTCGGGAATGGAAAGAAGCCGGAAATCGTCTTTTCCCACTCGTTCCGTTCCCATCACCTGTCCTTGCCCGCCCGTGGCCGAAATTTTGCGTCCCAACTCCAAAGCAAGCTCTGCAGGGTAGTTTGCATCATGGATCACACGAATCACCCGGTGAAGCGGCGAAGACACTTTTCTGACCAGCGCAGATTGATTGCTTAAAATCACCGGATCGGTTCCGGCCAGTTCAGGAGTGGCAAGAACGGCATTCATGGCCTGGACCAAGGGCAATCCCGAATTGTATGCATGGGCATGCACATTAGCCGGAACCTGCGCCGGGAAAAATTGGCGGATTTTTTCCGCCGCAATTTCCGGCGTGCGCGCAGATACAAAAACGTCCAGCCGCAAGCGCTTCGATACAAAGCTCTGAATAAATTCGGGGCCGGCCTTCGTAAGATACTCTTCGTCCGCAAAAACAACGGCCGGCGATTCTTGATTTCCGGCCGGAATGTCACTGGACGCCAAATCTCCCAGCTTACTCAAAAGTTTGGATATAAACTGCGCTTTCTGAGCTGGTGAGAGTGAAGCTAAAGCCACAGTCAAAAATCCCAAATAAGGGATCAAAAGCCCCGTGCGCGCATCAGTTGCGCTCAATCCCAATTCGCTCAGCGCATTGTTTGCTTGTTGCTGAATGCTGGCTTCTACGCCTAAAGATCGGGCTCCGATGCCCTCATGAGCCGCCGGCGCACTGACTCTTTGCAAATTGGTTATATCTACATCTTCTCCTACTACCCACTGATTGGGAATTGGGGCGGCTTCTTCAAGTGCATCAATGTATGGCTGGCCTAACCCATTGATAACTTCTTGCTCAACTTCTACTTGCTCCTCATCTCCCATTCCGTCTAAAACCGGCCCAGCCCGAACGAGATTAGCCCTGAGATCTTCCAGAAAAGCCTGAAATTCGTCTAAAGCCCGCTCGTATTGAGCTCTGGCAGCAACGAATTGAATTTGGGCTTCCTCTACCTTTACTTTGGATAAAAAAATGTCATAGGCAGCATCCTGATGCCCATCCGTTAAGCGACCCTGCGCCTCTTGCAAACTTTGTTCGGCCTGACTGATGCCATCTCTTGCATCCACTAAAGCATTCAAACCGGCAAAATAATTGAATCGCGCGCGGCGGATTTTGTTCACTTCAGTGGTTTGCACGGCTCTGATGATGGCAGCACGCTCATCCCGAAGAGGTTGAAGCGCTTCGTCTTTTGCGCCGCCAAACATCCGCTTTCCGATTTGAATCAGGTCCGGGCCCTTAACCACCAATCCCGTCTCACGAATCGCGCGCCTGAGCCAATTGATACGGTTTGGATCAATCGCCAAAGTCAGATCCGAATCATCTATATGAATCCCTTCAAATATGTAAGGATAAACCCCGAGGAAATCACGGTCTTGAATAATCAATTCGCAGGCAATTGTGGTCCACGCATCCAAAGCACGGCCTACTCGAGAACTGGTGCCGGCCGTAGCCTGCAGGATTTCTGTCTCACCCAATCCTCTTCTATTATCCGCCTTGATGGAAAGCGTATCCACCCGATTCAAATCCAGGCTTCCCGTTTTGTCTCCAACATCAATGGGAATATCATCATGCAATCCCAAAAGATCTCCAAATTTTTCCTTCTCCAAAGCCAACTTTCCGTACGCATGATGAATTTCTGTAAGGGCGGACTCGGTAACGCCCAGTTTTTCTTTCAAGAAATTAACCTGGTCCTGCCAGTAACGGCCGGAAATTTCCAGCGCGGCTTTTTCTGTTGCGTACCGAATAGCCGTCTCCAGATGCGTCTTGATTGCTTCTAAATATACAGTCTGCTGTTTCCATTCCCACGAGGTGCGAAGGATATTTCTGGCTTGCGTCACCTCATCCCCAATGAGCTCCTGGTGGCGATAGCCGGCGTTTCTGGCGGCAATATGCCGGAGCTCATCTTCGTAAGGCCCTATTTGAGTAAACAGGCTTTGAATGCTCCCGATAAAACTTAAAGAACGCTGAAAATCTCCTTCAAGAGAATTCGCCCCTCCTGCAAGAGTTAAAGAACCGTAGCGGCCTAATGTAATTAAAAACCCGAATTGGCCGCCAAAATGTTTATGGCTTTCAAAACTATAGTTCCCCCCTAGCACAGGTACGATTTGAATACTGTCGAAAAATGCTTCTGTGGCTTCGGCTGAATCCAAAGTGAGCTTGGCAGAAATAATTCCGTCATTGCGCTCGGCCACATATTCTTCAAGGGGGCGCGTAACTTTTTCGCCCGATTCTTTTACCTCCGTAACAAAAATTTTTCCCTCCTCATCTGAAGTCACCTCTAACTTTTCCAAACTCACTTCTTTTTTTGGAGTGATAGGGGAATTATCAATATCCAATCTTTCTTCAGTGCGTACCGTGTCTAAATCGGATTTTGTGATGAAGGGAAACGTGCAAGCGCCCAAGAGAGCGGCTGCGGCAAATGCAAGCGACAATTTCCAAGCCGGAAGCCCTCGCAGGCGAGACGAAACAAGGCTTCCCAAAGACTGGGCTTCTATTCCAAGCAGGGCCGGAACATCGCCGCCTACTCCTGCCAATTCAGGGAATAAAACGTAAACGGCCAGCTCAGCGCCTTCCCGTTCTTCTAATCGAAGCACGCCTTCTAAATCGCCGGCGGGTGTTCGTAGGATCACACGCATGCCATCTTCCAGACCCAATTCTGCCGCCTTCTGACGATTGACGGCGGTTTCAAAGTAACTTCCGTTTGAATGGACGAGAATGGGCGCGCCTTCTCCCGCTTCTTTGTTCAGCTCAAGAATGCGCACAGCCTGTTCACCGCTAATCGTAATTCCCACCGGCACCGCGCCAGCGGCTTCGCGAAGAGCGGCAAGGAATTCGTTTAGTTGTTCGATACGCGCCTGGCTAAGCCGGGCAAAATCCTGATCGGGTGTTGCGCCAAGCGCTTCAAGCGCTTTTCGAATCAGCGCCTTTTTATCCGTTTCCACACTAGCCAAAGCGACTTCTATCTCATCCGCATCTTTTAACCGTGAAAAATCTATATCCACCAGCGCTGTCACTTGAGCAGAAAGCGCTTCGAAATCTATAACTTGTCCGGCTGCTGTTTGATCTTCAATCACTTGAGCAATCAGTTTTGCTTGTCTGGCCACATATCCTTTAGGATGCAGTTTCACCGTTTTCAGTGAAACAGCTAGTGCTTTGAGTCTGTTAATCGCCGCACGCAAGGCATCCCCAGACTTCTGAGGCGCTGTAAGCACAATGCCGTTGATTTGATCCAGGAGGGCAGAAATTTCCCCGAGATCCTCTTGCTCAATCGTTTGCCCCGCGCCTTTGGGTACGCTCTCAAGCCTTGAGATTTCCCTCGTCAATCCGCGAATTTGATCGCTTACTTCCCCAAGATGCGCGATTTCTGATTCGGCCTCTTCGATTTTTCTCCCGATTTTCGCGCCAGAATAATAGGCATCCCCCACATAGGCCCCGTCATATTCTCCAATAACATGATCCCCGGGCTCCAATAATGTGCCCTGAGTGATTCTCTCATAAAATATAATATTGCCGCTTTTATTTACGTGAATTTCCTGAACGGGACGCGGCGAAATTTTGCCTGCTATCAAGAAATGTTGATCTGAAGAGACAGCCTCCTCCGGGGACAGTCCCTCTCCTCCTTCTATCGAGAGCGTAAGGGAAATAGCGCCTGACTCTTGTCGCACAGCTGCTGAAGAAACAGTTAGCGCTAATATTTTTGTTTCGCCTGCGGCTTGCGCATCTTCAACGACGACTCCGTAAACAAAACCTCCCCCAAGCGTTCCTGTGACATGACATGTAAGTTTTGCGCCATTCAAAATTCGAAATGCCAAAGCATTGGGTATTTCCATTTTAAGAATGCGCGTCCAATCCGCATCGCACGCGCCGATAGTCTGGCCGCTAGTTATATAAGCTTCGTCGGCTGCGCTAAAAGTAACCTCGTAGCTAT
>JACQQR010000172.1 GCA_016206875.1 Candidatus Omnitrophota bacterium | reverse complement strand
GGAATGGAGAATCGGCAAATTAATGTTTCCGGCCGCGGCGATTTTTCTGCCCAACGAACTTTGGGAGGAGCTGGAAGAAAAACTCATTGTGAGATTAGCGGAAAAGAAAACCTCAAAACATTTTGCGGAAGTTGAGTCATCTGCTGAGCCTGCCGCAGGCGAAACAGCAAGCGTTTTTCCTCCTGCGGCTCTACCCTCAGAGCTGGCCTCTCTGGTGCCCGCTTCTTTTCAATCGTTTCAACCATCGGGTAAAACCTCTCCTTATCTGAACGGAGTTTTTGTTGGAATTATGATTGCCATTCTCTCCCTTTTGTTTGCGGTGACCGCAGGTCATTATTGGACTGAATATGAAAAAACCCAGTTGCCTGCCGACGAATCCGTTTCCGGTGAAAGTGACCCGCAAACTCCTGCCGAAGCGAGGAGTTTAGGTGAAGCTGGGGCTCCGGTTTTTGTTCCTTGGCTTAATGTACCTTTATCGCAAGGGGCGTGGCTTCTTTTGGTGTATGCCGAAGAGAATGGATTGTTGCGCGATCTATCTCAAGAGGAAATATTGATTGTCACATTGAGGCGGCAAGGTTTTTCTTGGGGGAAAATTGCCCGACAGCTATCGATGAATGAGCACGCTGTTCGCGACTCATTTAGGCGCTTATTAATTTTATTGAAAACAAAACTGAAATCAAAAATACAAGAGCTCCGGCCTTCCTTACTTAAATTCTTGAAAGGGCGGAAACAATTTTCTGATATTGAGGCTTCGCAATTTTTAGATCAGATATTTTCGAATCAGACATTGATAGGTTCTAAACTAACTATCGCCGAACAACTCTTGATTGAATATGTACGGCAAAAAGATCCGGACTTGGCTGTTTTAAGCGATTTTGAACGGCAAATATTAAATACCGAGGGAAGGAAGTCGAGAAATAAAGTAGACAGGAACACGGGGCGTCGAATTTATGGTGTGGGGATGGGGAGAGTCGGAGTAGGAATAAAGGGGATTCTGAAAAAACTTCGTGAAAATATTGATTTGCCTATGGCTCAAGATTTTTTAGAACAGCGGCTTGGCACTCGGGATACAACTCAAATTGTAACGGCATTGCTGGAAGTTTTTAAACTCGACCATGACCGTGTCTTGAAAGTGTTTCAACCCACCCAGTCAAAACTATTACAGCCTGCGCCTGTGTCCGAAGAAGATTTTTTAGCTGTTCGAATTAGCCGAGGCACTTATAAGCAATTTCTGGATTTGTTGAGGGCAATTGCCGGAGAAACACAAGTTCGAAATCGTCTCATGCACAACACAGAGCCACGCAAAAGAATCGGGAGAGTTATTCAGAAGCTGCTTGAGCCCTCCGAAAGAGCTATCGCAATAGCTATTTTGAAATATTTACCCGAGAAAAAAAGTGATGTCGAGATTGACGATTTATTTGAAATGTCCAAAGAGGTGCATATTGCTCCCGACCGTTTGGAAAAGTTCTTGCGTCACTTTGTGCAGCTTTATATAAGTATGCGTTGGCGGTTATCTAATGTATCTCTTCGCGCGTCCTCTTCGTTAAAACAAATCGTCGGGCGAGTCGAAGAAGGCAAAGGCAAAGGCAAAGGCAAAGGCGAGGCCCGAAGTTTAGGCAGGGATGAGATTCCGCTTCTCGAACGGATTGAGAATCCCGCCTCGGAAAAGGTGCCTGAGCAATTATTGGCCTATCTTGTGGAGAAATTGAATCAAACCAGAGAAACTTGGGGGCATCGAATTATCCGCGGGCAAGTACTTCGATTCGGAGAAAATTTGTATTTTAGATTCGAAGACGCGCTTTTGGGATGGGTTGGCGTAGATGAAAACCCAATTTCTTTACGTTTTATCGCTCCGGAGATTTGGCGTAAGCTCGAAGGTGAACTCGTAAGGGAGTTGAACAAAAAAAGAGAAGAAAAACTAGCGCGTCTGAATCAAGAAATTGATCAGACTCAAACAAGTATTCAAGAATTTTGGCGTTCACTGAAAAGAGAAGATAAGTTTGTATTTACCTTTCTATTTTTCATTCTATGTTTAACTGCCCATGCTGTAGTCATGGATATTTTGAATCAAAAAACCGAATTGCCGGGAACCCCAGCCACAGACGGCATAACGCCGGCGGATGCCCCAATCCCACAATCGTCAAGCCAAGCGCAAAGTTTAGGTTCTCCAGCTGATTCCAGTTTGGGAATGCCCAACCAGGGAAAGCCGGCGCGCCTGGTTCTCCGGCCCATGTCGCTCGATGAACTTTTGATAGAACCGTCATCAATCAATGAGCAGGACCGTTTGGCCTATGAACGTCTGATGCGTTTAGCGTTTTCAATGATGCCGCACCACCCGGATCATGCTAAAAAGTTAAAAAAGATTCGATCCGCTCCGGATTCCATGATTTGGTATATAGAAAAAATATGGACCCATTTTGAACCATCAAAACAAAAGATGCTTCATCAGGTGTGGGATTTTATGAGGGAAAATGAAAGAATAGAAGATTTGGAGGAGTGGGCGCGCTCAAGGCAAATCGATTATCTCGAGTGCAGTCAGGCCCTCAAAGCCCTAGGCCATAGGTTAATGGCAAAAAGTTTGGGTTCGGAAGCAAGTGAGAAAGAAGCGCGGCCTCTCACCCCGCGCTATCCGGTCGATCTAGGGTTGATGGCTAGGTCATTTAAAAAGAGGGAACTTACTTACGCGAATGAAAGGGTGTTGGCCTGCTTATTAGCGGAGATGAGAACTCATTTTTCCAAACCCAATTTTGATTTTTCAAACATCATTTATGTTTTCAAGCGGCAGGCAGAGTTACGGCGCCTCTTAGATTGGATAGAACAGGTACTTTCTTTAAATCCATCCTTGGCTCGCCCCAAAGATAGGGAGTTCTTTGATTTTCTCATCACCCCCAGTTCGCTTTCCGCCGTCATTTCTTCTGCTTCTTCTACCCACCGTTCAATCCTGCCGACTCCCGATAGGGAATATTTTGCGCTTGAGGAGCAAATGCAGAAAAAAAAATATCTTTGGCTTGCCCTGCTTTCAATTTTTACTCTGTTGCACGGGGTATTTATGCAGCGGCATTTGATTTTGTTCAGCGGTGTATTTTTGGCATGCAGTTTTATCGCAATTCAGAAGCACAATCACTTTTTGTTGAAAATGACAGACAGCCACCGCGAAGTTGTAAGAAAAAAAGCGGCTTCCATAGTAAAGAACTATTATTCCAGCCGTTCGGAGGGCCGAAGTTTGGGAAGTGCCGTAACTCATGAGCAAAAGATTGAAAAAACGCTCTCGGGACTCATTTGCGCAAATCCACTCGTGCAATTACACGCTCAATCGCCGGAACTAATAGAAATTTCTGCCGGTGCTGATCCTCTGCTCCGCCGATTTGTTCTTGAGCGCCAAACCCGCGGGGTAGGGGATGTGCGGGGAATGTTGCCCGTAGTCTTTGATGTAACCGGCAAACTTGCGGCTCGGGAAGACAGTCTTTTGGCCGAGTGGCTTACAAATGAGGTGACAGTCACTCAAGTGACAGCCACCTCCGACGGCGCCTCTTGTGCAGCGCTCGAAAAATTCCTCCTCCAATCCCAATCCCGCCGTCTCATTCGTATACGGGTGTAGCTCCCTTGGCTAAACTCTTACCATTATTAATATATTTATGC
>JACQQR010000192.1 GCA_016206875.1 Candidatus Omnitrophota bacterium | reverse complement strand
GCGGGTGAATGGCGAGCTGACGCAATATGCCCCCGATGCTTCCACGGCTCCTCTGCCGGTTTACGCAATGGAGGCCGACGAGATTACCGGCTTGGTGTTCCGCGACGGCTGCTATTATGATTCGGGCTTCGGCAATTTCGTCTCGGCCGACGCTAACTATCCGGCGTCAGGAGACACATCAAAAATTCCTTTCCCCGTTTTGACTGGGATCCAGGTGGCAAATCTTACCGGCACTTCCGCGAGTATCTCTTTCCAATCTCAAATCAACTCGCCTCAGGTGTACATCATGAAAAGTTACACGCCGGAGCGCGGGAATTTTGACACCTATGTGGGCAGCTACACGGCGTATGTCCGCTACCGTCCCAAAGGCAGTGAAACATTTCAAAGCGCGGTGCTGCCTAATCGGAATGCGTCGATGACCAGCGGCACGTTTGAGTTGAGAGGATTACTGCCTGACACCGAGTATGAATACGATTTGGGTATCATCATTCAGCCCGAGCCCTCAAGGAATTTGCCCAATGAATATTATTATTCCCACCGTCATAGTTTCCAAACGTTCTCGAGAGTCAGCACGTTTCAGCTCGTCGAGCCCCAGCTGGCGTATCCCTCCGGCGATTTTTCCGATGTGGCCTTCAATCTTTATTACGATTCCGAAGAAAGGAGCGACACGTATGATTATGTCCGCGACCATTGGCCCAAAATCAGCCCTGGCTGGACTGCCGAGCCCTATCATTTGGAATTTCCCTGGCCTCAAACGGTCGTCACTATCGATGGCGTCAGTTATCCTGTTGCCGCTTATCCCGGCCTGAGGCTGCGCGACCGGAAAAGCAGCCGGTTGATTGATCTGGTGCTGACCAAGGTTGTGGAATTCGGCACCTACACGTTCACATATGAAGCCACGATCGGCACCGAAAAATATACCGTGCAGGTTGGCTCCAGGCCCAGCAGTCCCTTCGGCCTCAGTGTGGAAAATAATGGCCAGCCCGAGTGGTCGGCTAATTTTAGTTCCGACGGGGAACTCACCAGCCTGGGCGACCGGCGCGATCCCAATAACCCGCACGAGGTGGCTTTCTTGCCTTCGAGCGGAGTGGGCGTCGTTCGCGATCCTTCTCGCAGCGATCATTCTTTCGTCGGCTTGATCCGGGATGATTACTATCCCACCGGCTCATCCATTCAATTGGAATACGAACCCAGCTACGGCCGCCTTGCGCGCGTCACTGGCTCCGACGGCCGCGCGCTTGAATACTCCTACAACGGCGACGGCGACCTTAGCTCCATCCGTGACGTCCGCACCGGAAAAGAAGAACTCTTTTTCTACGACACCGAGCGCCGCCTCATCCGCAAAATAGATTTCACCGGCAAAATCGTCTTCGACCATCGCTACTCGCCTCGCGTTCTCTCGCCGCCGTCTTCGGGCGGAAATGGCTATCCTGGCGAGCTGCCTTACGGATATACCCACGCCCGCCAAACAGGGGAGTCCCTGTCCTTTGACGAGGCCAAAAATCTTTATTGGGAAATCAAACAAACCGGCCCCATCCCGCTTCATATTGACCAACTGGCCGCCTGGTACGTAGACAACGGTATCATGCCTGCCTTTGGCAATCCCACTGAAGTAATCCGAATGTTCACCGAAGGCGACCCATACTATGTTTCTCCGGCAGGCCGCAGCGTGACGGGGGAAAGTGTGGAACAGATCAACATTTGGCGGAGAGAATATATAAATGCGGCCTCACAGCAAATGGGTGATAATTCACCTCAGCCTGTCGAAGATGGTGATGATGTTGACTCCGGAATAATTTTTACACCAGACCCCGTAGAATCACAGATTTCAGGAAATTTGGTTGCATCTTTGAACATAGCTCAATTGTTTATCGTGCCAGAAGTACCTGGATATTTTCCCTATAGACCCGAATCCGAACCCCTCGATCTTAGCGGATTGATTCACCAAATGGGTAATGCCGGCTTTGCCTTGATGATTGGCGCAGGAGTCGCAATCTTATTTGTTACAGGTGCTGGTGAAGTTGGGAGTGTAGCGATGGGTATATTTGCATTGGGGTCAGCTTTAGTTACTGCAGAAATAGTAAGTGATTGTGCGGTAGGCTTGAGAAAAGTTTTGGAGGGAACTGCAACGGATGAAGATATAGACAATTCAGGTTTCGCATGTGCAGGTGTTATTTTTATTCCTGTAGGAGGGCAGATCGTTTCACGTATAAGGGCCGCCTCAAAGAGTGTGCCTCTCGCGGCAAAGGCGATAACAGAAATAACCGAATCACGGGTGAGTTACACAACAGCTGAAAAATTTTTAGCAGGAAATCTTTCCACTGCTGAATCTGTAGTGATGATGAATGAAATTGTAAAAGAAGTTACCACGTTTTCAAAAATAACCGTAGATGGTCTCAGATTACTGATCAATAGATACGGAAGCACCTTTTTGGATGTCTTGTTGCAATTTGGAGATGATACTGTCCGAGCTATAGATGTTATTGAAAAAATGGCGGCAAGCAGGCCGGACTATTTTGCCAAAGGGTCTTCTGTTTTGAAAAGGCTGTCTGAATCTGGCATTGACGATGCCGAAAAATTGATGAAGTGGGCCGCTGATACTCATCCCGAGGATATGCCCACCCTCATTGATGCTCTGGATACCGCATTGGGATTTGCCAAAGAAGGAGGAGCTGTTTCGTACCGGGTCGTTAATGGAGTACCCCAGATTAGAATGAGTATTAGTAGAAATTTGCCTCTGGCCCAGCAGCAAAAACTTCAACTGTTATCTGGAAATCCAGCGGCCATTCAGGGCGCCGTCAGGGGGGTAGCAGAAGCAATTATCCGTTACCCTAAAGCTCTTCAAGAATTGGAGGCCGCCGTCCGGGGATACGGTGTTGTGGTGGAATATGATTATTTGGGAGCGGGCACCAATATTAAAAGTCTTCGAAGACTGCTGGAAGGCATGGCGAAAAAAGGAAAAGCCGCCTCAGAAATTTTCGATAAACTCCGGTTCCGTGTGCGAGAAATCATTCCGGGTGAATTATCGCGCCTGTTCGCCGACATTGATCAGGGGTTTGCGTTTCAGAAGTTCCGGGGCGTATTGGAAAAATCTATTTCCAAGCCAAACGGATATCGAGCGGCCGGAAAAATCGATTCTTCATTTTTAGGTCAATTTTCACTTGAGATTCAGTTTACGAAAGTGAATCAGGAATTATGGGCGAACTGGCAGCATGTGGCCTACGAGGGATTGTTGAGTGACTTGGAAAAGCCAATCTTTGACGTTTATGCGAAAGCAATCAGCGATTATATTGAAGCGGGATTGCCTACTTCTTTTTTTCCGAAGCTGCCCCCCGAGCTTCCCTTTTATCTTGAGTTTCCCTACGAAGGCCTGGTAGAGATGAATCCGGCGGCGACATTATTGGATATGGAAGAAGCATTGCGAAAAGGACGGATAATGTTTTCGGAGTTAGCCCTGTTCCGGCGGATATTGGGCGAGCGGGTGAATGTTCTAGTGAGAAATAGATATGATTTTGCCATGGCTGGTAACCGGCGGTTTATCGTTACTCAGCAACTAACTGATTATGTCAGTCAAATTCAGGGCACATCCCCTAAAGTAGGCGATTTTGTGGGTATAAGAGGTTTGGAT
>JACQQR010000161.1 GCA_016206875.1 Candidatus Omnitrophota bacterium | reverse complement strand
GATCGGGAGTTCGAATCTCCCCCTCTCCGCCATTGTTGACGCCCAGACGAACCCTGGTAGGCGTAGTAAGCTAGTGCAGCATAACAATTGAAAATGGGCGTAGCCCACTCTCAAACTGCACAGTACCGCATACCTACAACATCAAATGGAATGCGGTACTAAGGCCGCCATGAACCAAAGTGGGGAAACATGAATAAAGAAATAACCACGACTAAAATAGCGATTTTCCGGAAACGTGAAATCAGAAAGACCCTCTATAACAATGAATGGTGGTTTGTGGTTGTTGATGTTGTCGCCGCGTTGACGGATTCTGTTCAACCGGACGGCTATATCAAAGATATGCGTAGACGCGATCCAGAGCTTTCCAAAGGGTGGGGGCAAATTGCCACCCCCCTTTCAGTGAAAACCCCTGGTGGAATTCAAAAGCTCAATTGCGCCAACACAGAAAGTATTTTCCGTATTATCCAGTCTATCCCATCCCCGAAGGCTGAGCCGTTCAAGCGGTGGTTAGCTCGAGTCGGTTACGAGCGGATTCAGGAGATCGAGAATCCAGAGCTTGCCACAAAGAGGACAAGGGCATTATATAAGGCTAAGGGTTATAGCGATGAATGGATCGAAAAACGGATGCGTGGAATTGCTATCCGTGAAGAGCTAACCGATCAGTGGCAGAAGCGCGGCATAAAAGAGCCAAAGGAATACGAAATATTGACCGCTGAGATTTCAAAAGCAACTTTTGAGATGACCCCATCAGCTTATAAGAAACATAAAGGGCTAAAACGGGAGAATCTCAGGGATCATATGACCGATTTGGAGCTTATCTTTTCCATGCTTGGCGAGGCTTCCACCAAAGAAATAGCAGTCAACAAAGATGCTCAGGGGTTTGTTGAAAACAAGCAAGTCGCTTTCGAAGGCGGTGCTGTTGCTGGTAACGCAAGAAGAGAGCTTGAACGTAAAAGTGGGAAAGAAGTGATAAGCAAAGAAAATTATAAGAAATTGCCACAGAACAAGAAGTTACTGAAGTAGAGGTTATGCAGTGATGAGACGTATTTTTCTCGTATTATGGTTCGCCCGCCGGAGGCGCTCACTCGGGGGGAGACAATAGGGGGCAAGATGCTGCCTTTTTCGGGAACCCTCTTTTTTAACCGCTTTTTTTAATCGCGTTGACACTCTTTTCAACTATGATAAAATTCTTCAACTTTTTCTGTCCTGTTTTATCTTTAAATACCGTGGTACCGCATTCTATTTAATTTTGTGGGTATGCGGTACTATACGGTTTGCCAATGGGCTGCGCCCATTTTTAATTGTCGTGCCGTAGTAGTAGAAAATTTTTTGGTTTGAGACACTATGGAAAATGAGTTGCACGAGCGCCAACCCACATTAGTTCTTATAAAACCTGACGGTCTTTCAAAATCGCTTACGGGAAACATTCTTACGCGTTTGTCCGAGACGAAACTGGAAATTGCGGCGGCCAAATGTGTCCGCGTTTCACGCGAACTCGCTGAGGAGCATTACCGGGATTTGCGCGAAAAGCCGTTTTTTGAAGAAATTATCGGCTACTTGATGGGCAAATTCCACGACCGGAAAAAGGTTTTGGCCTTTGTCTACGTGGGCGTTGATGCCATCGGCAAGGTGCGCGACATTTGCGGCGCCACAAACCCCGAAGAAGCGGCTTCCACCACGATTCGAGGCGCTTATGGCCGTATCACCACCAAAGGAGTCTATGAGAACGTGATTCATGCCTCCTCCAACGAACAAGAAGCCGAGCGCGAAATTAAATTATGGTTTAAGCCCGATGAAGTGATTTACAATATTTATCCGGTAAAAACAGTTGAGGAAAAGGTAAAACATCCTATATGGGCATAAAAATACACGCCGGGGTTCGGTTATTTTCCGTTCTCATTTCTATTTTTCTCCTTTGCACAAGCGGCTGCGGAAAAAAAGAGGCCATCCCTAAAGAAACTATGGTTAAGGTTGCTTTTTGGGGCAGCCCGGACGAAATTGAAATCATCACTCAATCGATTGCCCCGTGGCAAGCCCAACACCCTGAAATCAAAGTTCGTTTCGAACACACTCCTTTTGGCGGCTATGTCAGTAAAATCCTAACCCGCATTGCCGGCGGGGCGGCTCCCGATGTCATTTGCACCGAGGTCAACTACTTCGTAAGTTTTGCCGCAAAAAATGTGCTTGAAAATCTGAATCCCTTCATCGAAAAAGACGCTGCCTTCGACAAAAACGCTTTTTTCCCGGAAGTAATGGACCGTTTCACCGTAGACGGCCGTTTATTGGCCATTCCGCGTGACACGGCCCCTTTCGCGTGCGTCTTCTATAACAAAGACTTATTTGATCAGGCCGCCGTCCCGTATCCCACGGATGACTGGACGTGGGAAGAGTTGCTGGAGAAAGCAAAACAGCTCACATTGCGTGACTCAAGCGGTCGTGTGACTCAATACGGTTTTTATGGCTGGGCCTGGAAAAATTTTGTATACGGAAACGGCGGCGCCTTGGTAGATCATGTAAAGAAACCCACAAAAACATTGCTGGATGAGCCCAAAGCCATGGAAGGCCTGGGATTTTATGTGGACCTGATCAATAAATATAAAGTCATGCCCACTCCGGTAGCGCTGACTAATATGGGCATGGGCATTGATATCATGTTCTCTACGGGAAAACTGGCCATGTTTTTATCGGGGATTTGGGAAACCCCGGCTTTACGCCAGAGAAAGTTTAATTGGGACGTAGCCATGTTTCCAAAAAACTCGCAAGGCATCCGCCACTTTGGCACAGGGGGTTCCGGATACTGCATTTTGAAAAGCTCAAAACATAAAGAGGCCTCCTGGGAAGTGGTCAAAGCGCTTACAGGCGCCAAAGGACAGGCGGAATTAGCCCAAAGAGGCCTGGCGCAACCCGCATTAATCAGCGTTGCCGAAGGTCCTGACTGGGCGGCAAATACCGCGCCTCCGGCCAACAAAAAGATGCTGAATGAAGCGGTGCGTTATGTCATTTATGATCCGTTCTCGCCTATATGGCAGGAAATCGAGGGGAAATATTTAATTGAGGAACTCGATTTGTTATTCAACGGCCGCATCACTGTGGAAGAGGCCATGAAAAAAATTGTCCCCAAAATTAATGAAGCGTTGGCGAGCGAAAGCGCCGCCTAAACCATGCCTCGGCAAATCCGGTTTATGAAACAAAACCCTAAAAGGAGAAAATTGAAATCCATGAGTACTGCTAGCCTTGTTAAAAAAGCATCCCCGGCTAAATCAAAATCTCTCTCGGGGAAAGCGCCCGCCGCTCAAGAAGCGCGCAAGTTGGAAAATAAATACGGTTATTTCACCGCGGACGGGAAAGAATATGTAATTACACGTCCCGACACGCCCCGTCCTTGGGTCAATGTGATTTCCAACGGGGATGTGGGCACAGTAGTCTCTCAAACCGGCGGTTCTTTTTCGTGGAGAGAAAATTCGAACTTATCGCGTATCACACGCTGGGAGCAAGACATCATTAAAGACGAATGGGGTTCTTACCTTTATGTGCGCGACAACGACAATGGAAAATTCTGGAGCCTGACGTGGAAGCCCACTTGCCCGAAATTCGATTTCTTCCAAGTACGCTATGGCACCGGCTATGCGATTCACCAAAGCCGTTTACACGGAATTTTTACGGAAAAAACCACGTTTGTTTCCCTTAAAGACCCGGTGGAAATCTGGATCGTACGGCTTGTCAACGAAACTTCCAGGAAACGTTCCTTGGGCATTTTCTCTTACTTTGAATGGTGCCTGGGGAATGCCGCAGACACCCATAGAGAATTTCATAAAACATTTATCGAAACCAATCCCAATCAGGCCTTAAATACGCTCTACGGCTATAAACGCCCGGCGCTGGTGCCGCATTTTATTTCCACCGGGTTGGCCGAACGCCCTCTAGAAGCCTTCCATTCCGTCAATTGCAAATTGGCCGGATTTGACGGCGACAAAGAGGCTTTCCTCGGCAATTATGGGACGATCACCGCCCCTCGCGCCGTGCGCGAGGGCAAAATGCAAAACAGCTGGGGGAAATGGTGCGATTCCGTTGCCTCGCTTCACGTGAACGTGGAACTCGCTCCAAAAGAAGAGAAAACGTTGATTTTCCTTTTAGGGGCCACGCGTGAACGCAAAGAATCTGAAACACTCATACGCAAATACACGAATGTAACTGCGGCAAAAAAAGAGCTCGAGGCCGTCAAAAATTTCTGGAATGAATTTTTGGGCCGCACCTGGGTGGAAACTCCCGATGACGGTTTTAATTTCATGACCAATACCTGGTTGAAATATCAAGCCATTGCCGGCCGCATTTGGGCTAAATGCGCGTATTATCAATCTTCCGGCGGCATCGGATTCCGGGATCAGCTGCAGGATTGCCAGGTGTTTTTCCCGCTGGAACCGTCGCTGGCGAAAAAACAAATTCTCCTTCACGCCGAACAGCAGTTCCCGGATGGAACCGTGTACCACTGGTGGCACCCCAACACCAACATGGGGGCCATTACGGAAATGACGGATGATTTGGTGTGGCTTGCCTACATCACGTTGAATTATTTGGATGAAACACAGGATTTTTCCATACTCAAAGAAGAAATAAATTTCCTAAAAGACCCGAAAGACAAACATGCGAAAATCACAAAGGGCAGTCTGTACGAACACTGCTTGCGCGCCATCGATAAAGTGCTTTCCCGCTGGTCGCCTCGAGGGCTTCCGCTCATCGGAGAAGGGGATTGGAATGACGGTTTCAGCCATGTCGGCCCCAAAATGAAAGGGGAGTCCATTTGGCTGGGGCATTTCATGGTCGGAATTTTGCGCCGCTTTGCAAGTATTTGCGACTTGCAAGATGAAAAAAGCCGCGCGCAAACGTACCACGAGCGCGCCACGCAACTGGTGCAGGATATTAATAAACACGCCTGGGAAGATGACCGTTATATTCGCGCCACACGCGATGATGGAAAACTCATGGGTTCTAAATACTGCGATCAGGGGAAAATCGACCTGATGGCTCAGGTCTGGGCGCTCATTCACGATGTGGCCCCCGCGGATCGCGCAAAAAAATGCATGGAAACCGCAGATAAAATGTTGTACCGGGAATACGGCCCGCTGCTCTTGATGCCTGCCTATTCCGTTCCGGATCCAAATATCGGATACATCACACGTTACGCCCCGGGGCTTCGCGAAAACGGCGGGGTCTACACGCACGCAGCCTGTTGGGGCTTGCAAGCTGTTTGTATACAAAAAAAGGGAGACTATGCTTTTGAAACCTACCGGCGGTTTGCCCCTCCTTACCGCGGGCTCGACCCCGATGTCTATTACGTAGAGCCTTATGTCACTCCCGGAAATGTTGATGGGCCGGATTCTCCGAACTTTGGCCGCGGTGGCTGGACATGGTATTCGGGCTCCGGCGCCTGGCTATTCCGCATTTCTATTGAATGGCTTTTAGGCATTCGTCCCGTGCAAGAAGGTTTGCTGATTGACCCGGTGATTCCTAAAAAATGGACCCGCTTTAAAATGAAGCGCCTTTTCCGCGGCGCTACGTACGAAATCACCGTGAGCAATCCCTCCGGCGTAGAAAGCGGCGTACAATCCGTTACCCTGGACGGCCGCGCGGTACAAGGCGCCGTCGTTCCTGCCTGTGCAGATAACAAAGTGCACACAATCGAAGTGGTGATGGGATAAAAGAATATTTTCTCTGGAAAAATTTTGTGGCCCGTACGAGGACTCTTTTAGCATACCCTTTTTGCTTGATCCTGATTGCCTCTCTGGCCGGCCCGCCGGGGCTGGCCAATTCGCAGGCGCTTCCCCCAGCCCATTTTTCTCCCGATCAAATTCTCACTGTGGATTCCTTTTCCAAAGAAGGTCAAAACTGTTTTGGCCATGTTTCCAAAGTGCATTCTCCTTCTGCCGGAAGAATAAGCGCCAAAATTAACAAGCGTGATTCAGCCCATGCCTCAGGGCAAAGCCTGGAAATTTCTTTTTGGCTTTTTGGCACTCAGGAAATGGCTTGGGAGTCCGGGCTCGCCCCGCTCGACATCAGCCGCGCGGATTATCTTTTATTTTGGCTGAAAGCATCCACCGGTGTGCAAAACCGATTGTGGGTTTCTCTTGAAGACAAACACGGCCTCTCCAAAGAAATTCGCTTGGCGCCTTATAGTACCCGGGCGGCCAAAAATCAACGGGGGTGGAAATTAATTTTGGTCCCCATGAACGCTTTTGGGAATCTGGATCTCCATCATCTCGAGTCTCTGCGATTGATTGTGCGCTCCGGAATTTTTGGTCTGCTTGGGAAAGTATTTCTAGATGAAGTGGGTTTCGCCGGGCCCAGGAACGTTTTTTTTGAGTCACTGAAAGATAATTTTAGCGGATTCCCAAAAAGCATCCCCTCCGACAAATACTCCGGGCTTTTGGCTATGAATGATACTTCCATGCTACGCGAAATTGCGCGCGACACCTGGAAATACTTTGACAATATTGTCGATACAAAAACGCATCTGATCGCGGACCATATCAAGTTAAATGATCCCCCTTTTGTAGGGGATTACACTTCGCCGACGAATATCGGCTTATATTTGATTGCTTCTATCGGCGCTTATCATCTCGGATTCATTTCGCGCCAAGATGCCGTTGGCCGTATTTCCAATACGCTGGATACGCTTGCGCGGCTCAAACAATACCGCCATTTCTTCTTTAATTATTACAACACCACCCACTTGGAGCCTACCTCCACCTTGATTTCTTCAGTAGACAATGCCTGGCTTGCGGCAGGCTTGATTGCCGCTCGATCCGCTTTCAAAAAAGAGTTGTACGAGAAGGTTTCCAAATTTTTGAACCGCATGGACTTTGATTTTTTCTACGACCCGGGGGTAGGCCAGATGTCGATTGGCTATGATGTTACAAAGAAAAATTTGCTTGATTTCCATTACAGCCTCCTTTGCACGGAAGCGCGCATACTCAGCATGATCGCCATCGGCAAACATGATGTGCCGCGCGACCACTGGTTTCAAATTTTTCGCACACCTCCTTCGGGATGGAAGTGGCAAAGCCAAAAACCGCGCGAAAAAGAAAAAAAATTCCAGGTTTATGAAGTGCGAACCGGTTTTTATATTTACGAAAAGCGCCGCTTTGTGCCCAGCTGGGGAGGTTCTTTGTTTGAATTTTTAATGCCCACTTTGGTGATCCCCGAGAAAAGTTGGTCGCCTGAAGCCTTAGGGCTCAATGACCAGATTGTTTCAGGCCTGCACCGGGATTATGCGCTTACAGAGCGCGGCTATCCGGTGTGGGGCATTTCGCCGTGCTCATTTGCGCGCGGAAAAAGCGCGGTGTATGGAGAATTTGGCGTCAAGGCGCTGGGCGTAAAAGGCTATAGTGACGCGGGAATTGTAACTCCTCATGCCGCCTTTCTGGCTTTAGAAACGATTCCACAGGATGCCCTTGCCAATATCCGGGCTTATCTTAAACATTATGATATTTATGGAGAGTATGGCTTCTATGATTCAGTCCATGTCAAAAGCAAAGTGGTTACTCGCCAATACCTCGCGCTGGACCAAGCCATGAGTTTTATCGCCTTAGTCAACTACTTAAACCATGGATCCATACAGCAGCTTTTTGCCACGGATGATATAGGAAAAGAGGTGCGTGAACTGCTTAAAAGTGAAGATTTTTTCTAAAAAATACCCCCTTTTTTTGTAATTATTTAGCGTTCTCGAGTAAGCAAAGGCTATTGTCTCCTCT
>JACQQR010000160.1 GCA_016206875.1 Candidatus Omnitrophota bacterium | reverse complement strand
TGATGCAGTAAACAGATTAATGGCATCTATCGACAAACCAAAACGGCAAATAGGTTTTCATGCACATTGAAAGAATTCACGAAACTCTTCGCGCTATTTCAAATAACGAAGAGACCCACTGGCTGATTGAAGAACGCACGGGCTATTTGCTGTGCCTCACGAATAACTACATTCATCAAGGCGGATTTCAACAGGAGCACAAAGTCACCTTGCGGCTTTCGCAAGGCGGTTTTTTTGGATGGGCCCAGACGCATGACACAAGCCGCGAGGGATGCCGCAATATAATGAAAACGGCCCGTGAGGCTTTGGCGCTAAAACAAAAAGGCGGGGTATCTTTTGCGGGAAAACAAAGTGGCCCACAAAAAACGCGAACATACAAGCTCCGCCGTGCGCCGGATTATTGTTTATCGTCACTTCATTTTTCTCCCGGCGAAGCAGCGAAAAAAATAGCGCGCGCGTTTGAGGAGATCAAAAAAATAAATGCGACGGCGCACGGATATTTTTCGAATTACGAATGGAAAACATGCGTGGGCAATTCTGCCGGGACTCATCTTGTGCATCGGTCTACGGGTGCGAAGTTCGGGTTAACGGTGAACCGGAATGAAGGAAGCGGCTATCAAACTTTTTTTCATCCGGATGTGCGGAAAATAGCGTTTGAAAAAATAGCCGCAGGGGCCCTGGCGCATGCCTGCCTCACGGAACGTTCTATCGAAATGAAACCCGGCCGTTATTCGGTCATTTTGGCGCCACGTGCGCTGGCTTCATTTTTGTACGGATTTTTGGAAGAGTGGAATGGCCTGCGGTTTGAGGAGCGCGAAAGCTTTTTAATTCATCGGAGAAATCAGCCGTTCGCCTCCTCCGCTTGGACGGTTTGGGATGATGTGAGCCATCCGCTTCAAATCGGGACGCCATTTGATGTGGAAGGTGAGATGCGAAAGAAAATTTGTTTGCTTCGAAGCGGCCGTTTCAGCCAAGTCGTATACGATCGATGGACGGCGCAAAAATACCATAGAAAAAGCACAGGCCATGCCCTCTCCTTAAGCGGAGAAGAGGGAGCGCTGCCTTATAATATAGTAGTTGGAGGCGGCTCTAAATCCGTTCGAGACATGGTCGGGAATTTGCGCAGAGGAATTTTGATTCCCAACATTTGGTATCACCAAATCGTCAACCCCAGCCGGTGGACTGTAACCGGGCTCACCCGCGGCGGCGCCGCTTGGATAGAAGATGGCAAAATTGTAGGGGGTCTGGGGCGTATTCGCTATTTAGATAGTCTGCTGGGTGCTCTACGGCGCACGTCTCAAATAAGCCGCGAACAAGCGGCGCTCAAAGTGCGCGATGCCGGAGCGCTTGTTTTGCCGTATGTTCAGATAGAAGGCTTGAGAATTATTTAGAATAGACGATAACTTATCGGTTACTTAAGTTCAGCCGCCGGCGGCTGAATGGGGCAATTCTCAAACAGGTGAGTGTATGGCCTTAACACAACTTGCTACGAACGAACCCAAAGAAGAACCTCCGTCCGGCCGGCGGGCGCTTTTTCCCGATGCCACCGATCGCCAGTGGAACGATTGGACTTGGCAGCTGCGCAATGCGGCAGCTTCCTTAGAAACTCTCCTAAAATTTTCAGGACCCCTGTCAAATGGCGAGCGCGAAAAGTTCAAGCGCGTGCTAGAAAAATTTCCGGCCATTATTCCGCCTTATTATCTTTCCATCATCAATTTTGACAATCCGCGCGACCCAGTCAGGATGCAGGCATTTCCGAGCTTAGAAGAAATCGATTTTAATGTGCACGGTGTGCCTGATCCGCTGGAAGAAGAAGAGGATATGGCTGTGCCCGGCCTGATTCATCGCTATCCGGACCGCGTGCTGATGCAAATTACAAATATATGCCCGATGAACTGCCGTCACTGCACGCGCAAACGCGAGTGGGAAGAAGGCAAGTGGGCGCGCACAGAGCCGGAAATTGAACGCATGATCGAGTATCTGTCGCAAACTCCCGAAGTCCGGGACGTGCTCATTTCCGGAGGCGATCCCTTGATTCTCTCCAACGCAAAGCTGGAAAAAGTGCTGGCGAAATTGCGCGCGATTTCTCATATCGAAATCGTCCGTTTCGGTACACGTTTCCCCGTGGTGCTGCCCCAGCGTATCGATGAAGAATTGTGTGCGTTGCTTAAACATTACCGGCCGCTTTGGGTAAACACACATTTTAATCATCCTCAAGAAATTACGCCGGAAGCACGCGCGGCCTGCGACCGGCTGATTTGTGCGGGGATTCCCATGAACAATCAAACGGTGCTGATGAAAGGCGTCAATGACAGCGTGGCCGTGATTAAAAAGTTGTGCCAGGAACTCGTAAAAATGGGCGTAAGACCTTATTATCTGTACCAATGCGATATGGTGCGCGGCACCGAGCATTTTCAAACCGATATTTGGAAAGGGTTAGAAATTATAGAAGGGCTTCGCGGCCATACCACCGGTTTTGCCGTGCCGCAGTTTGTGGTTGATGCGCCCGGAGGAGGCGGCAAAGTGCCTCTGAGCCCGAATTATCTTCTTTCGGCCGGCCCTGATTATTTGTTGCTCCGTAATTACGAGGGCTTGATTTTCAAATATCAAACATCCACAAATGAATCGCGAAACGGCATAGTTCCGTTCCCTACGCCGTCCACGCTGGCCGGCCAAAAAAGCCAGCGCTTGGAACGCAGAAGAAAGCGCCGTGAAGATAACCATCACGTTCAATCTCAAGCCGGGTCCCGCACCGCGTCTGAAATCCTTCACATCGAAAATTCCTGAAGACGCTTTTGAGGAATTCGATACGCCGGAAACTATAGAAGCCATTGCCTCTGTGTTTCGAAAAGAAGGGCACACGGTTTCGCTTGTGGAAGCCGGCCGGGATTTTTTCGACGCGATTCGCAAAACCCGCCCCGATTTTGTTTTTAATATTGCCGAAGGTTTTGAGGGAAGAAATCGCGAATCGCACGTGCCGGCCATTCTGGAATTTTTGGGCATTCCCTTTTCCGGATCCGATGCGTTTGCGCTGGCTTTGTCGTTGGATAAACTGGCGGCAAAAATCATTGCGCGCTCACAGGGAATTAGAACGCCGGACTTTTCTATTGTGTCATTCCCGCGCCGGGCTATGCCCAAGGGCGGGAACAATAAACTCTTCATTAAACCTCTCTGTGAAGGCTCCAGCAAAGGTATTCGTTTTACTTCGCTGGTTCATAATCAAAAAGAATTGATGAAAGAATGTCGCAGGCTGCGGGCAAGTTATGGGCCCGTGCCTCTCATGGCCGAGCAATTTATTTCCGGAAGGGAAATCACGGTAGGTGTTTTAGGCACTTCACAACCCCAAGTGCTGGGCCTGATGGAAATCCGGTGGAAAAAACCGCAAGAGCATGGCGATTTCATTTACGGCTTGGAAACAAAGCGAAATTGGAAAGAATGGGTGGAGTACGAAGCGCCGGCGCCGGCGCCGGGGGTGCTTAAAAAAGAAATCGAGACAATGGCTGTACGGATGCATCAAGCCCTGGGCTGTCGCGATATTTCACGCATCGATTTTCGGGTTGATAAAAAAGGAAAGCCCTATTTTTTGGAAATCAATCCGCTGCCCGGCCTTTCGCCGGAGTATAGTGATTTAGTTCTCATGATGCGCCGGTTGGGCATGAGTCATCACGCATTAGTCATGGCCATTTTTCGAGAGGCGTTGAAGCGGTATCCGTGTTTACATCGATAATTTCCATTGCAACTGAATCTTTACATGTAAAACCGAAGACCGCCGCCGCACTATTTCCCGCCTGATGTTTCGTGATTGTTTAGCCCGATCGAGTTTCGCGGCCCCTCTCCCTCGCGAGAGGGAGAGGGATTAAGGCCTGCCTGCCGGCAGGCAGGGTGAGGGTGAGTGGTCAAAAG
>JACQQR010000168.1 GCA_016206875.1 Candidatus Omnitrophota bacterium | reverse complement strand
TTTTTCCGCCAAAGGCGGATCCGCCTTTGGCGGAAAGATTCCGGCCTTCGCCGGAATGACACCCACTCTGAACGGTTACTATTTCCTCAATTCTTCCTCGTCTAATTCAATGAATTCTTCACCTTCCCGGACGCGGCCGGGCCGAGGCCGGGGGCCGTAGCGGAATTCGCTTCGAAACTCAACGCGGGGAATCAATTCAATCAGGCCTTGCGGGATTTCATTCAAAAAGCGGGACGGTAGGTTTTGTTTCGTATAGCCGTACAAGCGGCGCATATTGGCATAGCTTAAATGAAGCCTGTCTTTGGCGCGGGTAATGCCCACATAACATAGTCTTCTTTCCTCTTCCATTTCCGAGCGATCGCCCTGATAGGAATTGGCGTGAGGAAATATTTCTTCTTCCATGCCCACGATAAATACAAGGGGAAACTCAAGGCCCTTGGCCGTGTGCAATGTCATTAAGGTTAGTACTTCGTCCGTTTGATTCCATCCGTCCAAATCGGTTTGCAAACTGATGCTTTCCAGAAAATTCTCAAGCAGTTTCGATCGATCTTCCAAAGACGCATTTTCTTCAAACTCCTGAATCACACCCAAAAACTCGCGGAGATTTTCCATGCGGCTTTTTGCTTCTATGGTTTTCTCTTGCTCCAGCTCCGCCCAATATCCCGTTCTTTCTAAAATCTTCCGGGCCAAATCCTCAAGACTTGTGTGAAGACGCTGCTTGCGAAAATCTTCCGCCATTTTGTGAAAGTCGCCGAGGCGCGCGCGGACTTTGGGTCCTACCTCCGTAAGTTCTTTTGCGCGCGAAAGCGCTTCATAGAATGTGACGCCGAGCTTCCGGCGAAATGCGTCTACCTCTTCTACGGTTTTCTTGCCGATTCCCCGGGCGGGTGCGTTCAAAATCCGTTTGAGGCTCACTTCATCTCCGGGTGAAACCAGCATACGCATATACGCCACTAAATCTTTGATTTCCTTGCGGTCGTAAAACCGAACGCCTCCCACAATTTTATACGGCACTTTTTCGCGCCGGAGCACGTCTTCCAAAATCCGCGATTGGGCATGCACCCGGTAAAAAATCACGATCTCCTTGAGTGAATGCCCCAGCCGGACATAATCGCGAATGCGCGCGACTGTCCACTCGGCCTCCTCTTTTTCATCAAAGGCTTCGTAAAGAAAAATGGGCTCGCCTTCTTCGCGCTCGGACCATAAATCTTTGGGCTTCCTCCCTGAGTTTCTTAAAATCACGTGATTGGCCGCGCGAAGAATGGTGTTGGTAGAGCGGTAATTTTGCTCAAGCTTCACCAGCTTTGCATCCGGAAAATCCTCTTCAAATTCCATAATGTTACGAATATCCGCCCCCCGCCACGCGTAAATGGACTGGTCAGGATCTCCCACCACGGTGATATGCCCGCCCGTGCCCGAGAGAAGCCGGATGAGCTTATACTGCGCATGATTGGTGTCCTGATATTCATCTACGAAAATATGGCGGAAACGCTCCTGCCACTCGGCCAAGCGCTCGGGCGAAGCCTCCAGCATTTGAACGGTTTTAAAAATCAAATCGCCAAAATCCAGCCCATGAAATTCATCTATTTTTTTCTGATACAACTCGTAAATCCGCGCGAGCTGATTTTCATAATAATCCCCCGCACAGCGGGTGAATTCCTGCGGCGTCGTCAACTGATCCTTGGCCCGGGAAATCGCTTCCGCCACTGCCTTCGGATGAATTTGCTTTTCGTTTAATTTCAAATCCTTCATGCATTCACGAATCAGCACACGCTGGTCGTGATCGTCATAAATAGTAAATTCTTTGGGAACGAACGGGCTTCCGGCTTCCATCCGCAACATCTTGAGGCAAGTGCTGTGAAATGTGCTGATCCACACTTCACGGCCTACCAGGCGATGCACCCGCTCCCCCATTTCATGAGACGCTTTGTTGGTAAAGGTAACGCCTAAAATATGGAAAGAAGGAATATTGCGCTGGGCGATGGCGTAGGCTATGCGATGCGTAAGAACACGGGTTTTACCGCTGCCGGCGCCCGCCAGAACAAGCAAAGCGCGGCCTTCGTAAATAACCGCTTCGCGTTGGGGAGGGTTGAGGGAATTTAACATATAGTGGATAGACGGTAGTGGGTATGTCTACCCACTGATTCTAAAATTTCTCCAATGACTGGATAAATCCGTTGCGAAATACTTCCTGGAATTCGTAGACGCTACGGAAATCTTCGAGAGAATCTTCTTGGGTTTTGCGTAAAATATTCATCTCCACCAAATCAAAGACAATGCGGCCGATATCCATGGTTTCCCGCACACCCCAAAATTCGAGCACCTTAGGCGCCAAAAAACCATACTCCTTCAGGCCATATTCACGGACCGCGTCTAAAAGCTCCCGGCCCGAGACATGCCGGGGCGCCGGAAGTTTTTTCATTATGTGGCGGAGGCAAAGCAACACGAAATGATAGGCCTCGGGAGAGTACCGGCCGTTTTTCTCGAAGAACCTGTAGATTGTAGAAAGGTCAGAATTCATAAAGAAGTCCTGAGTCCTGAGTCCTGAGTCCTGAGTGCTGAGTTAAAGGCATTTACTCAGGACTCAGCACTCAGGACTCAGCACTGTCGTCAACACCTAAAATTCCAGCTGAATGCCTGATATTTTTCTTTGGCCAGCTTCGATGCTTCCTGAAGTTCTTTAAGCGAAAAATCGAGCAGTACAAAATCCGTGTCAAATGTTTTCTTGAAACCGTCGATAACAAAATTTTTTACTTCCTCGAAAAGATTAAAAAAATTCTGCTCGCTCTTTTTGATTGAGGCAAAATCAATGCTCCCTTGATGCAGCATAAAGTCGGCCACCCGTTTTTGGGCGCCTCCGGCTATTTTGCGCTTTCCAATCAATAAGTCATCCCGCACCGGAGTCTCAAAACATAAAGGGCCTGCCGCATTATTTTCACACACGCTGAAACTTACTTTGAGTCCGTAATTTTTTAACCCGCGGGCAATGGCCGAATGAATCAGCCGGTAGGAACGCATGGCCGGGGCAAAATCGGGAAATGCTTGAAGCGGAACAATGAGAGAATACGTAAGGTCTTCTCCGTGAAAAACCGCTCCGCCTCCTGTGATTCGGCGGCAAATTTCATAGCCCTGTTTTTTATAATCGTCCAGGCCGGCCAGGTCTTTAATCTTCTGACCGTAGCCAATCGTAACCGTTTTCCGGTAAAAACCGTAAATGCGCAAGGTGGGATACTTTTGCTGTTTGGCCACGGCGTGGTTGAGAAGCATCTCATCGACGGCCATGTTGTAGCTGCCTTCATTGAAACCCGAATCGTAAAAACCCCAGCAATTTTTCTTGTTCAGCATGGACACGGGGTTCCCGGCTCGGGTTTCTCCGAGTGCAAATGAGCCGCTCCCAAATAATCTTTGTAGGTGAGAACCGGTTTGCGGGCCGCCGCCACGTCGTCGGGACGGGAGATTTCCAAAGTCGCCGGGGCTTGCTTCAGCCGATCCGGAAAATGGACGGCCTCCCGGGCAATTTGATTCATCACATCGATAAAAGAATCCAGAGTTTCTTTAGATTCGGATTCCGTGGGCTCAATCATCATGGCCTCGGGAACAATCAGCGGAAAATAAATCGTGGGCGCATGATATCCAAAATCCAGGAGGCGCTTGGCAATGTCGGTGGCATGCACACCCAAATTATTTTGATGCACGGCCTGCGCCACGAATTCATGCATGCAGAATTCCGGATGCGGCACGGCAAACTCTTTTTCGATTTTTTTCTTGATGTAATTGGCGTTCAAAATGGCGTCACGGCTCGCCTGTGCCAAGCCCTCGCGTCCGAGGCGGCGAATGAACGTGTAGGCGCGCACATGCATGCCCACATTGCCGTAAAAAGACCGCAAACGGCCGATGGTTTCGGGCACATCATAATTGAGAAAGTATGTTCCATTTTTCTGTTCCACCAAGGGAATCGGCAAATAGGGAATTAATTTCTTTTTTACGCCGACAGGACCCGCTCCCGGCCCGCCTCCTCCATGAGGGGTTGAGAACGTTTTATGCAGGTTCAAATGGACAATATCAAACCCCATGTCCCCGGGCCGGGCGAGTCCTAACAAAGCATTCATGTTGGCGCCGTCGTAATAAAGAAGCCCTCCGGCTTCATGAATGCACTTCTGAATTTCTCTGATTTCATCTTCAAACAGTCCGAACGTATTCGGATTGGTGAGCATCAGACAAGCGGTTTTGGGTCCGGCGAGTTTTTTTAGCTCTGATAGGTCCACGCGCCCGCGCGCATCGGACTTTACGGTGAGCACGGTAAATCCAAATAAAGCGGCGCTGGCCGGATTGGTGCCGTGGCTTGAGTCGGGCACAATCACTTCCGTGCGCGCTTTGTCGCCTCGCCCGTCATGATAGGCCTTCACCAGCATCATGCCACACAACTCGCCGTGCGCTCCGGCGGCAGGCTGCAGCGTGAAGCGGTCCATGCCGGTAATCTCGCGAAGCGATTGTTCTAAATCATACAACAGGTGCAGCATGCCTTGCACCGTATCTTCAGGCTGATAGGGATGGATTTTGGCGAAGCCTTCCAGCCGCGCGGCGTCTTCATTTAATTTGGGATTGTATTTCATCGTGCAGCTTCCCAGCGGATAGAAATGGGTATCGACAGAAAAATTTTTCTGCGATAAGGTGACATAGTGGCGCACGATTTCAGGCTCACTGACGGATGGAAGCTGCGGATGGACCCTGCGCAATAAATTGGCCTCCACTAACGAATGTATTTCAACATCACTAAAATGATTGCAAGGCAGGCTCCATCCCTGCTTGCCTTCTTTACTTTTTTCAAAAATGAGTGACACAGTATGAGTCATCAGAAATTCCCGTCGTTCTATCATTGATGTTGTCACCCCCGCGAAAGCGGGGGTCCAGCGACTTTGCCCTTGGCGTAATGAAAAAGTCACTGGATTCCCGCTTTCGCGGGAATGACAAAAAGAAAAGTGACAGTCACTGGTTTGAGCGTAAGGCCTCCACCAGCCTGTCTAGCTCCGCTTTTGTTTTTGTTTCAGTAGCACAAACCAAAATGCAATTGGCAAGTTCCGGATAAAAGCGGGCGAGTTCTAATCCGCCTAAAATATTTTTATTTTGCAAGTTTTTCAAAATTTCCGCAGACGATTTTTGCGTGCTTCGAATGACAAATTCATTAAAAATAGTGCCGCCAAATACAATTTCAAATCCCGGGATCTGGCGGATGTGCTCCCGCAGGTACACTGCGGATTTCACGTTATATTCAGCCGTTTTCTTTAAACCTTCCCGGCCCATAACGGAAAGGTACACACTGGCGGCCAGGGCCAAAAGCGCGTGATTGGTGCAAATATTGGAACCTGCTTTTTCGCGCCGTATATGCTGCTCACGCGCTTGAAGCGTTAAGGCAAAACAGCGCTTGCCATTTCTGTCTTGCGTCATGCCCACCAAGCGCCCCGGAATTTTGCGGATCAAATCCCGTTTGACGGCGAAAAATCCGAGACCCGGGCCGCCATACGACATCGGAATTCCAAGCGGCTGGCCTTCGCCCACGGCAATATCGGCGCCCCACTCGCCGGGCGATTTCAAAATGCCGAGGGAAAGCGGATTGACCGACAAAATAAAAAGGGCTCCGGCTTCGCGCAATTGTTGCGCAATTCCGGAAAAATCTTCCGCCAAACCGAAAAAGTTTGGCGTGCCCGCAATAAAACCGGCCGTGTCTGAATCGATTTCAGCAGAAAGCCGGGCTTTGTCCAGTCCGCCTCGCGAATCATAAGGAATTTCTACGACTTTAAAATGAGAACCGGAACAGTACGTTTGAATGGTTTGACGGTATTCAGGATGAAGTGTTTGGGCGCAAAGAATTTTTTTGCGCCCTGTGTGTCGAAGCGCCAAGAGCACAGCTTCGGCGGCGGCGGAAGCCCCGTCATAATTAGAGGCATTGGAAACATCCATGCCGGTAAGCTCCGCAATCATGCTTTGATATTCGAAAACCGTCTGCAAAGTTCCTTGCGAGGCTTCGGCTTGATATGGGGTATACGCCGTATAAAATTCACTGCGGGAGAGAATGTGATGGATCACACTGGGAATAAAATGGTCGTAATAGCCGCCGCCCAGAAAGGACAAGCAGCGCGACGGGGGTTGATTTTGAGCGGAAAGTTCCGCCAGTTCGCGCGCCAGCTCCAATTCACTGGTGCCGCCGGGGAGATTTAGATCCTTCACACGCAGCGCGGAGGGAATCACCCGCACCAAATCTTCGAAACATTGCACGCCAATATCACACAGCATCGCCTGGCGATCGGTTTCAGTAAGCGGCAGATAGTTCATGGTTTAATGGGCGCTTTCGGAAAGCACATGCTCGTATTCCTGTGCGGACATCAATCGATTGAACTCATCGGAACTCGAAGGTTTGATTTTAAAAAACCAGCCCTCGCCGTACGGATCGCGATTCACCTTTGCCGGTTCGGCTTCCAGGCTGCTGTTGACGGCGGTTATTGTACCAGAAACCGGCGCATAAATGTCAAAGGCGGCTTTCACCGACTCCACAATACAGCACGGAACGCCTTGCTTGACCCCGGCGCCGATTTTGGGAAGCTCTACGTAGACGACGTCGGACAATTCTTTCTGGGCGTATTCGGTGATGCCGCAAGTCACTTCATTACTTGAGGTGCGTGCCCATTCATGGGTTTTGGCATATTTTAAATCGGACGGAAAATTCATAACATCTCCTGTTGGATTCTTTCTTTTCTTGTCATCCCGGCGAAGGCCGGGATCCAGGGTCATCACCTCATGCGTGGTTATCCTGGATTCCCGCTTTCGCGGGAATGACAAGAGCGTTTATAAAACGGCGTTTTTACAATTTTTGCTTTTTGTGGCACATCGCGCACAATGATTTCTAACTCGTTGCCCAATATAGCCGCGTTGTTCTCAATCAAAGCCAACCCGATATTTTTTTTGAGCGTCGGACTGAACGTACCGCTGGTGACCTCGCCCACTTCCCTTCCATCTACGCATACTTTGTAATGCTCGCGCGCCGGCGTCCTCGAAATCATTTCAAAACCCACGAGCGCGCGCGAAATGCCTTCGGATTGTTGACGAAGAAGCGCCGGAAGTCCCACAAAATCTTTTTTCGTGAGATCCACAGTCCAGCTGAGACCGCATTCCAACGGAGTTACCGATTCATTCATATCATGACCGTGAAGCAGCAGACGCGCTTCTAGGCGCAGTGTGTCGCGCGCTCCAAATCCGATGGGCTTCATGCCGAGCGGCTCGCCTGCTTTCTTAAGCGCTTGATACAAAGACAGGCTCAAATTTTGATCGAAAAAAATCTCGAAGCCGTCTTCGCCGGTATAGCCGGTGCGCGCCAAAATAATTTTTCCGGATTCAAAAGGAAGCTCGAGAAAATGAAAGGGCGGAATGGAAGCGGCCGCTTGGCCGAATATTGAGGAGAGGACAGCGGGGCTTACGGGCCCTTGCACGGCAAAAATGCCGCGCCCGGCGCTCCGGTTCTCTACTTGCACTGAGGAGGGCGCCTGCGAACTCATCCACGCAAAATCTTTTTGGATATTGCCTGCGTTGACAATGACCAAATAATTTTCCGCGGCAAGCTCGTAGACAATCAAATCATCGATAATGCCCCCCCGCTCATTCAGCATCGGAGAGTACATAGCTTTCCCGGGCATCAGTTTTTCCATGGCATTCGTGATGAGATGATCCAGCCAGGCTCGCGAACCGGAACCCGTGACACGAAATTCTCCCATATGAGAAATGTCGAAAAATCCGGCGCGGGTGCGCACCGCTTGGTGTTCATCGAGAATACCGGTGAAATAAACGGGAACTTCCCAGAGCGCAAATTGAATGAAACGCGCACCGGCTTGGGCGTAGGTAGAATGAAGAGGAAGTCGTTTGACCTCGGCGTCGGCCACAGTCATGAAAGCCCTATCACGAAGTTTCGGGTTATGGGTCAAAAAAGAAGGCCGCATTATAACGAATCAAAGAAAAAATTTCACGAGGAAAGTAAAAGCCGGACGCGTGACCGTAGCTGCTGCACCCCTGAACGCGCCCGCCTCATGCGGGTCCGCGGGGCGGAAAAGCGGGGGTCCACTGACTTTAGCATTGTCTGAAAAGCAAAGTCACTGGACCCATGCTGGAGTCTTACCTTCTGGCTTAACCCGTAGACAGGGGTGACAGTCGAAGAAGATTTATACCGCTTGCTGTTGGGTTTTTATAGAAATATATTCTCGCATAAGCTTTTTGAGAAAATCACCCAATTGAAAGTTTTGATTTGAGCCTAGGGATCGTGCAATGACCCTCACTTCCTGTAAATTACCTTGCCCATTAAAATATTGCAATTTCCCACCTTGAATCTGCCCAGACGTACCTCGAAAAGCTGTGTAAACCAATGCTTGTGTGCTATCTAAACTGATTCCTTGCACAAATGGCCCTTGAGATAGGAACAATCTTGTTGGCCCGGAATAATGAAATCCGGAAAAATCAAATTTCCCGCTAATTGTATCCCCATCTTCCGAGGGAGTTTTCTCAACTTCCACATCATTCAAAAAACCAATTCTTCCAAATGCGGTCCCTCGAGCCTCTTCAAAAATCTGCATGAGGCGAGTTGCTTCATCAAAATTTTCAATTCTTTTAAATCCTCTCGCGATAGGTCTTGGAGCGCTTCCCCGTTTTGCCTGCCGTTTCATTCGTTCAAATTCTTCTTCCGACAGGGATTGTATAAAAATGTTTAATGGATCCTGTTCGCTTCCGGACAAAAGATTTCCCAAAGGCTGCCCTGTAATACAAACCCATTTCATTTGTCCTAGAGGGTTTCCATTTTCAAAGTGAAGATAGGCTAAATAAAAATCATATTGCCGCTGTATATTCTGTGGCACTACGAAAAAATCAAGAACGTTTGTAAACGGTAACAAATGATGCTTTTTTCCGCCAATTGCGCCTGCGGTACGAACTCCCAAAGCAAGCACGGGTGTATTTTCTCGAACCCCATTCCAATAAATTATATTTGGACATCTGGGTAAGGCCAAAATATTGGCTGTGACCTCAGCGGCATTCATCGCTTCCATTCGCTCGGAATATGCACTGCGAAATTCTTGAATTTCTTTGGGAGATTTCAATTCTGTTTCGACATGTGTAAAGTCTCTTGCTGAGAATTTTTTATGTGTGATTTCTCCTTTTATATTTCTATGTTTCACGTAGACATTCCCACGAGCGGCGAAGATAAGAATGATATTGGAAACATGGTAGTTAATCTGCCCCACATGAATGACTAAATTAAGACGGTTATCAGTTTGATACGTTTCACCAAATAGAATATCAGGACGGGCCTGTGTAGGAATTCTGCTTAAATAATGGTCTAAAAGAATTGGGGATAAAGGATCTTCACGTTGTAATGCAGGAGACAAGGACTGGTATTCGTCCAGAAGACTGGCTGTATCCCGGCCCAAATATTCACGAACATCGGCAGGCAATGTTTTAGGATCCGCGATTCGCTCAAAATAGTTCTCAGTCAATTTGACAACCTGCTCGGCTAATTGTGGGCCTTGCAATGAACGGATATACATTTGGCCGTCTGAACCAGAAGCAATATGTGTGACGGATGGAATGAAAGTTTGTCTTTTTACCGTTGCACCACTCGCCCAAATTAATTCTAATCCGGAAGGAGTAACGGATATTACTGGCTGTGTTGAAATTCTTCCTGTTCTTTCTAAGATTTCCAATCTTTGGGTTGCATCTTCCTTGGTCATTACAATCAATCTGCGTTTTTGTGCGGCAATAAAATCAATATATCCTTCGTCTGCCCCTTGTGGTAAAGCCAATGAGAATTTTTTATAAAAAATCTTTCCTCTTTCGAGAAACCCAATATGAATCTCGGGGTATCCTGAAGCTGACTTGGCTAGGAAAATATCAAGCGCTTGATTAATATGCTCCATAGCTTGACGAATGCGAATCTGAAGTCTACCTTGTTCATTCACAGTAAAAACAATTTGTTCCCTGATAACGCTTGGAATACGTTCAATGGACTGCTCCAACAAAGTTTTGGATAAAGGAGCAAGATTTTTTGGATCCGGTTCTTCCAAAATACCCGAGGGTTTATCCGGCAAAGGAGGCGCTTCCACTCTTTTAAGTTTTTTAGTGAATCGAAAAACACGATCATCCACTTCATGACTCACAGAATGCCATCGATTTTGCGTCGAATCCAGAACGGTAACAATCACCTTGCCGTCACCAAATTGCACATCTTTCACAAAATCAATGGAATCTCTCGAAATCCAGGCGTCACTTACTTTACTCCACTCTTCTAAATGAAGCCTGGGAGGTCGGCAGCTGCGATATTCTGCCTCGAGTCTCAAACGGTTTTCTGTTCCAGGCGGCAACCTTCTCAAAACGGCAACCGCACGGGTTGAAAGACTTTGAAAGTCAAGAACTTGAATGCGACTTCGTTGACAAAGCTCATATTCCTTCACATCTAAAGAAAGAATTTCCACTTCTTCATCATCGTCGGGTTTGAGTCGGAAGGATTGATGCATTTTTTTGCCATCTTCTATATTCCGGAAACTGACAAATAACTTCCCGCCGCTTGCAAAGAAATCATGCACATTTTCCAATTGGAAATTTTTTTCATTTAATCGAAATGCTAATTTATTGGTTCCGGGTCCTCCAGAATCACTGGTAAAAAATTTTAAACCACGAACTGACTCTTGAGGAATACGCTCCATCCTCTTATGAACTTTATCCTGTGTAAGCGGCTGGATTCCTATACCGCTGGAAAGTGTTTGCGCAGGATTGACAACTCCTTCGGACGGCTCTTCTTCATGATTGATATTATGAACATAACGAAGCCGGTTATGAATATCGGGAGACAAAGAACTGCTTTCAATAGATTGGGACCCGCTGGGTGTTAGCATTAAATATTGCGTGTTAATTTGATCAAATCTTTTGCCTATCGCAAGCCAGGATTTTTTGACATAAATTAAACGTTTCAGGAAAATCTGGGAACCTTCATGAACAACAGCCATCACGTTTGAAATTCTTTCGGTTTTTCTTCCACTGGGTTCTACTAAGAGGTCTCCTGATTCTTTATCTACTTTTAATGTAATGGCATTTCCAAAACGCAGATTGATTGAAAATATATGTTTGGCAAGGGATCTCAAATCCAGAACTTGCACTCTATGATGCGCTTTATGCCGCTCAAATAAAGAAGCATCCGAAAGTGCTTCTGCTTGCGCAGAAGAAAATCGGTAGAATACAGGAGAAGAAGATTCAACATTCCAAGCTTTTACATAGATACGCCCATCTTCCGCGCTGGCAAAGAAATCAATGGCATTGCCGGTAAATACGTCTACATCATTTTGGAAAATTCCCAATGCTCCTGGCCTATCTGAGAGATCTCTACCGGCCTCTTTCTCCACACGTAGACGAATATCGGGTATATCGCGGAATGTACGTTCGATTAAAGTTTGTATCTGCGCTTCACTTAAAATTTCGATTTTTTTTGCTTTATTTTCTCGATAAGTAACTAATGGAATGGAATCATCTATCTTTCCTTCTTTTGAAATACTGATATATCGTGCTCCGGCATGCGCCCCTTCTTCATCCACAACATTTTGTTGCAAATACAGTATGCCAGCCTCCGTGACATAAAAATCAGTGACATGGGAAATTTCGTGCTTGGTTGAAGGTGATCTAACTAATCTGAAACGAAGCACTCCCTCTTGCGCAGAAGGAGTAAATTCAATACCTGACATAAGCCCGGGGGGAATTCTCTCCCGGGCACTTTCCATTTTTTCAACAAACATTTCTTTTGCAGCTAATGAATTTCGTACAGCAGACTGTTTTCCATTTTTCGCTATATTAGGATGCCTTGAGGTAGACGGAGGTTGTGCAGGGCCGGAACCGGCCCCCAGGGATCGCGCGCTTATTTTGGCCATTCTCTGAAGCCTTCGTTCGAGCCTCGTAAGCGTCGAACCGAACGGGGCTTGGCTTCCGCTTTGTTCTAATGCCACTGCATCCGTTGGAAATTCATGCGCACGGAGCCACTGCGCACTCAATACACCTTGCGCCATTTCTCCTGCTTCACCACGCACACCTTCACGGCCGGCTATGGCAAGCACAGCACCGGGAGAAGCAGATGAAAAATGGGAATATCCGGAAGCATTTTTAGTTTTATCGGTTTTTAGCAGCTCAATCGGTGCCCCGAGAGAATCAGCGGTGGTAAGCCTGGTTGCGGAAAAGTCACTGCGGAGAGCGGCATTCACTGCGCGTATGGCGGCCTGTACCTGCTCACTTTTTAAGGCTCTCAGTTTTTGTATAAGGGCATGGTTAGCCAAACTTGGAGCTTTTCCGATTAAGTCAGTAATAGTCAACAGCGCTTCTTCCACTACTTCAGTATTTGGATCGTCCAGCAAAGCCACGGTGTTTTGAAAAAATGCACGGGGATCCGCCATAGATATTCTTCCAGTAAACTTTTCTCGAAATTGACGAAGCGCCGCTTTGCGGGTCCCGGAATTCTCATCTTCCAGCTCTTCTGTCAATCGATCTAACGTTTCCTGAGTTCTTCCCAGCGAACGGGCGTCTGCGAAATTGGTTTCGGCCAACTTAAGTTTTATGATGCTGCCCGACGCCCCGATGCCTACGAGACAGCCGTTTAATTCCATCGGCCGGGCATTTTGGAACAGGGCGTAATATTGGAGATGCGGGTTGTCAACCCGGAGAACGGGACGGAGCTGCCATCCTTG